>NZ_JBVIPD010000032.1:52457-75662 GCF_055578235.1 Streptomyces sp. NPDC033136 | reverse complement strand
CTACACCATGGCCATCGGCCCGCGACCAGCCCGAGCATCGCGAACCCCGCGCATACCAGACCCGTGACCTGCAACGTCACGATGCACACTGCTCATTGCTCTGCGTACATTGCGTCGGGGCATCTCACGAGGCGCCCCGTCCTTGGTCCGGGGCGCCGCTGCTGGTGCTGAACGGATCAGCCGGCACCTCCCGGGGCCACCGCAACGTGCGCTTCGGCGGCGCGGATGCGGGCGGCGGCATCCGGCTGGAGCAGAGCGTGGGCGTAGAGCATGGCGGCGTCGAACCGGCTGGGGCGCGGTCCCATTCTTCCCAGTTCAGGGTCTGCAAGGGTGCGGTGAGGTTCGCCCAGTGCAGGGGTCCACCAGGCGTCCGGCAGCCGGAGGTCGTGCTGGGAGATCGCGTCGTCGGACAGGACAGGCTCGTCGACGCGCACCGACAGTCCGGCGCGGTAGGCGACGGCGTCGACGACGTCGTGCACGCCCAGGAGCGGAGGCCGGTGTCCGTCGAGGCCGCCGAAGGCGTGCTGGGCATCCAGGAAGCCTTCCCCAGCTTCCACGATGCGTTGGCCACCACGGCGGACATCAACCGCAGCCACGTCGGGGCGCCGGCGGAGGTGCGGACCGGGGCACCCGGGGTGCGCCCGGCCCATCCCCGAGCTCCACGCCCGGCTCAGATCTGCACGCCCAGGGCCTGGGCAGTGCAGGCGTGTGAGTCCACATGCGCTGTTCGGTGTTCGAGTCAGGGGCAGCCGAAAAGCTGCCCTGATCAGGTGGTGAACATGAGAATTTGTGTGATCTCTGAGCGGGCTGGGCAGACGCCGCTGTTATGAGCATCCCCCATCCGGGCACGGCAGACGAGGACACGGAGCGGAGTCTGGGCGTGCAGGCGGCGCCGGAGCTCGTCCCGTTGTCGGCGGAACGGCGAAGAGGTGGGGGGCGGGGCTTTTCGTCGGCGCTGCGTGGTGGGCGGGTGGCAGGGCTGGACGGATTGCGGACGGTCGCTGTGATGTTGGTGATCGTGTATCACCTGGAGCCGGAGGCCGTGCCCGGAGGCTCAGTGGCGGTGGATGTCTTTTTCACACTCAGCGGCTTCGTCATCACCAGGCTGCTCGTTGCCGAGTACGCCCGTTCCGGGCGCATTGTCCTGAGGTCGTTCTACTGGCGGCGGTGGCTGCGGCTGGGGCCGGCCATGCTGGTCATGTGCGCAGTCACCGCCGTGCTGTCCGTGGCGCTCCCGCTGCCGCTGCTCGACGGCGCTTGGAAGGCCGCCGCGCTGGCCGCGGTGTCGGTGGTCAATCTCGTACGGGCCGGGGAGCCCGGGCCATACTCCGACCTCACCGCACCGCTCAGCCACACCTGGTCCCTGGGGGTGGAGGAGCAGTTCTATCTGGCGTGGCCGCTCCTGCTGCTGATGCTGCTGCGGCGGATGACGGCGCGGAGGGTACTGGGCTGGGTCGCGGCGCTGTGTGTTCTGCCGCTGCTGTGGCGGATGGTGCTCTGGGATCCCACGGCGGCGCACCGCATCTACAACGGCCCCGATACCCGCGCCGACCAGCTGCTCGTCGGGGCTCTGCTGGCCCTCGTCCTGGCCCGACTGCGCGCCGACGACCCGCGGCTGGCGCTGCTGCACCGATGGGCGGGACGGCTGTGCTGGCCCGCGCTCGCGCTGCTGGGGCTGATCGCCTGGCAGGTCCCAATCACCGAACCCAGCGGGTGGAACCCCGTGTGGTACACGGTCGGGTTCCTCGCTGCCGCCGTCCTGTCGACCGTGGTGGTGGCCGCGATGGACCTGTGCCCGCAGGCGTTGCCCTCCCGTCTGCTGTCGGTGCCGGCGCTGGCGTGGGCCGGACGCAACCTCAGCTACGGGATGTACCTGTGGCACTACCCCGTCCTCAGGCTGCTCTCCGACCTTGGTATGGAGGGCGACTGGCTGCTCCCGGCCGGCGTCGCGGCGACGGTCGTGGCCGCTCTCGCTTCGTACGTCCTCATCGAAGGGCCCTTGCTGCGACGTGAGCGGTTCCGCCTACGCCGGTTGGATCCGGTTGCAGCTGTGGCGCGTTGACCGCCCTGTGACCAGGGCCTTCATGTGGAAGCGGGGCTGTGGCCGACGAAGCGCTGCGAGCCCAGGATGCGATGGCCGTCGTCTACCCCGAGGATCCCCTTGTCGAAGAGTTTGTAGTGCTGTGCGCACAGGCACAGTCCGTTGGGATATGCAACGGAGCCGGACCGCTTCGCCGGGCACTACGGTCCCCGGCTGGGCGTCAGTCGCGGGAATTGCCGAAGAGGAGACGGTAGGCGATCAGCAGGACCAGGGAGCCGCCGATGGCCGCGCCCCAGGTGGCGAGGTCGAAGAACTGGTTCTGTATGGGCCGGTCGAGGAACTTGGCGGAGAGCCAGCCGCCGGTGAAGGCGCCGGCGATACCGATGAGGGCGGTACCGATGAGGCCGCCCGGATCACGTCCGGGCAGAAGGGCTTTAGCGATGGCCCCGGCCAGGAGGCCGAGGATGATCCAGCTGATGATGCCCATGACGTGACGCTGCTTTCCGATTCGGCGGGGCGGACGATGGCGGTCCGGCGGGTCTGTACGGGGTGGGACTTGCCCCGGGCGGGTGCGGTTGCGGGCTGGTCAGGTCCGCGGTGTGTCGCCGCCCCTCTGATCTGCGAGACGAGCGGCGGTGTCGCCGGGGGCGGCCTGGATGGTGCGCGGCGCTGTGGCCTCGTTCGGGGCCGCCTCCGATGTGTTCGGCGTCTGGTCGGACTTCATCGCTTTGGCCTCGCTCTTGAGGATGCGGGCCGACTTGCCCATGGAGCGGGCTAGTTCGGGGAGCTTCTTGGCGCCGAAAATCAATATGACGACGATGAGGATGATGGCGAGTTCGCTGATGCCGAACATGGGTGTCCGTGTTCTCCCCGGTGGCGGGCGGCAGGGTGGCTAGAGGTGGCTGGCGATGGCGGGCATCAGGTCCTGGAAGGTGCGGCCGTTGGCCGGTTCCCCGATGGCGGACATGTGCCATCCACCGCTGGAGCGGTGGACCTTGGCCATGATCTGGGCGGTGTAGGAACCGCCGCCGGAAAGGGTGTAGCGGGCCAGTTCCTGGCCGGTGTTCTCGTCGATGAGGCGGCAGAAGGCGTTGTGCACCTCGGCGAAGGTCTGCCCGGTGAAGGAATTGACCGTGAAGACGATCTGGTCGACGTGCACGGGCAGGCGCTGCAGGTCGACGAGGATCGCTTCGTCGTCGCCGCCTTGGCCGGCGCCGCCGACGAGGTTGTCGCCGGTGTGGCGAACCGAGCCCTCGTCGCTGACCAGGTGCTGGAAGAAGACGACGTCGACCGGCTCTTTGCCGGCGAAGAGCACCGCCGAGGCGTCGAGGTCGATCTCGCGGGCGGTCAGCCTGGCGAGGAAGCCCTTACGGGGCGCCGCCTGCCAGCCCAGTCCCATCCGTACGACGTTGAGCGGTTGCCCGCCAGTCTTCTCCAGGCTGATCTGCTGGCCCTTGGTCAGCGTGATTCCCACCGGTTTCCTCCTGGTGCTCGGGCGCCGAAGTGAGGTGCTCCATCGGCGTATTGGCGTAGCCCTGTAAATCTACATCACTGTAGAAGTGGCGGACAGAGGTGTCAGTTGACCCCGGCGGGCGTGGCGCGGGGAGGCGGCGCCCGTTCGGCCTGCATCCCGCCTGTGGGGCGATGTCAGTCCTGGGACGGGAGAGCGGGGCCGGTGAAGTCCGGGCTGCTGTAGCCGGGGCTGGGGCTCCGCTGCGCGGGAGGTGAGGCGGGGCGGAGCTGTGACGCGGGGGCGGGGGGCTGGCGCAGTTGGCGGCGCAGGAAGGGGAGCAGTCCGCGCTCGAGCAGGGCCTGGCACCACGCCGCGTGTGCCTGGGCGAGGGAGCCGGTATCGGGCTGCGGGTGGCGGGAGGTGGCGCGGTGCCGGGCCGCGGTGATCACGAGTCCGGTGCCTGCGGCCGCGGCAGCGAGCACTGCCACGGCTCCGGCGATCCAGCCTGCCTGGATCAGTGCGATGACGAGAGGCTGCTGGGCGCCGGCCAGCTGGAGCCCGTAGCCGAGCAGTAGGAATATGGTCGCTGCCGCGGCGGACACGACGGGCGTCAGTACGGCCAGGGCCGCCAGCAGCCCGTTCCCGGTGGTCGCGGGCTGGCGGGGCCGGCCGGTGGGGGCCGGATCGGCCACGGTCCGCAGCCGCAGCACGGCGGTGTACTCGGTAGCGGCTTCGGCGGCGATGGTGTCGGCCGCGGTCAGCGCCTGGGCGCGCAGCTGCTCGGTGGTGACCTGCGCGGTCGACCGCTGTAAGGCCTCGCGGATGTCAGGGTTGTTGAGCGCGACGTGCAGCGTGTGTTCGAAGTCGGTTCTATCGACGGCTTCGAGGCGGCCGGGCTCGTTCATGTAGGTCCCCCCCGATGGTGTAGTGCGGGCTGGTGTGGGTGTTGTGGCGGCGCGGCCCGCTGGCGGGCATGTGTCCGAGGATGTGCTCGTCGCGGGCGGGGCGGACGTACGGTCCGGCCCGCCCGCAGACGTGTGGTGGGTCAGACGTTGACGCCGAAGTCGGCGGCGATGCCCGCCAGGCCGGAGGCATAGCCCTGTCCGACCGCGCGGAACTTCCACTCCGCGCCGCTGCGGTACAGCTCGCCGAAGACCATCGCGGTCTCGGTGGCGGCGTCCTCTGACAGGTCGTAGCGGGCGATCTCGGCGCCGCCCGCCTGGTTGACGACGCGGATGAAGGCGCCTCGGACCTGGCCGAAGCTGTGGCCGCGGTTTTCGGCGTCGTGGATGGAGACGGGGAAGACGATCCGTGCGACGTCGGCGGGGACGGTGGTCAGGTTGACCTTGATGACCTCGTCGTCCCCCTCTCCTTCGCCGGTGAGGTTGTCGCCGGTGTGCTCCACCGAGCCGTCCGGGCTCTTCAGGTTGTTGAAGAAGACGAAGTGCTGGTCGGAAAGCACCTTGCCGGACTCGTTGACCAGCAGGGCGCTGGCGTCGAGGTCGTAGTCGGTGCCGGTGGTCGTGCGGACGTCCCACCCGAGGCCGACCAGGACGGCGGTCAGGCCCGGCGCCTCCTTGCTCAGCGAGACATTGCCGCCCTTGGAGAGACTCACACCCATGTCGCATCCCTTTCCGCGTCCGAGGGCCGGGCGTAGGGGCCCGGCCGCTGAATGACTCAACTCGAAATCTACAACACTGTAGAAGTCGTTGAGTGTTGTCAGGGCCGCCCATGCCGCAACCGGACTATGGGCGCGGTGATGCAGGCCCCCGGTCAGCCGCGCAGTCCGGGGTAGCTGGGGCCGACGGTGAGGGTCACCGCCCCCGGTGCGGCCTGCGGGTCCTGCCTGGGGGCGGCGGGGGTCCGCAGGCGGGCGGCCAGGGCCTTCGCCTGCTCTTCGAGGCCGGACGGATAGGTCACGGTGGTTTCCTTCGCCGGCACGGGGGCGTTGCCGGTGCCGGTGACGGTGTAGCCGGCCGTGCGCAGTTCCTTGGCGGCGGTGGCGGCCTGGCCGGGCGTGCCGGTGCCGTTGAGGACCTGGACGGTGATCGTGCGGGCCGGGACCGGCTCGGCGGCGGTCAGCTCTTCCTTGTCGACTTCCCTGTCCTTGGCGAGGGAGGTGAAGAGGGTGTGTGCCTGGGGGTACTGCCAGGAGATGTTGGCCTTGTCGGTGGGGACATCCAGTTCGCGCGGGTAGTTGGGGACGGTCAGGAAGATCAGCCGGTCTTCGGGTATGCCCTTGAGGCTGGAGGCGAGGCTGGTGAGGGATTTGATCCCGGCGAGGTCCTCGTCGGTGGTCAGCGACTTGGTCACCGAGTCCAGGAAGGAGTACAGGTCGCCGGGGCTGGTCAGTTTGTCCTGGGCTTTGGCGGCCAGGGCCTGCATGAATTCCTGCTGGCGTCCGATGCGTCCGATGTCGGAGCCGTCGCCGACGCTGTAGCGGGTGCGGACATAGCCGAGTGCCTGCTCACCCTTGACGGTCTGGCAGCCGGCCTCCAGGTCCAGGCGGGCCTTGGTGTCGTGGATCGCCTGCTTGGGGCAGACCTCTATGCCGTCCAGCGCGTCGACCATGCCCTTGAAGCCCTGGAAGTCGACCGAGAGGAAGTGGTCGATGCGCAGCCCGGTGTTCTGCTCGATGGCCTTGATGGTGCAGGCCGCTGCCGAGCCGATGTCGCCCGTGGTGCCCCCGATCGCGAACGCCTCATTGATCTTGAAGTGGTGCGGCGCGGAGGTGGTGCCGTTACCGCGGTCGCAGGCGGGTATCTGCAGCCAGGAGTCCCGGGGCAGAGAGACCACGGCGGCCCATTCCCGGTTCGCGGCGATGTGCAGCACCATCAGGGTGTCCGACTGCATAGTGGTCAGGCCCTTGCCGTACTTCGCGTTGTCCCCGTCGCGGCTGTCCGAGCCGACCACCAGAATGTTCTTCGCGCCCGGGCTGAGGTTGGCCGGACGATCTCCGCCGATCTTGCTGTCGATACCGGCGGCCTGGATGTTGCTGTCGAGGCGCTGGTACAGCCAGTAGCCCCCTGCGCCCGCGACGACGAGCAGTACGGCCAGGGCGGCACCGGTCAGGACCAGAACCCTCCCGCGCCGGGTCAGCCGGGTCTTGGTACGCCGATGCCCTCGTGACCGGACCGGCCCGCGGCCTTCGCGGTATGCGCCAAGCTGCCTGTCCACGTGTCCGCCTCCCTGTGCCGCCCGGTATGGCGGTTCGCTGTGCTGTGTCGTGATCCCGCCTGGCGGCCCCCTACTTCCGTGCCGACGGAGTCAAGAATCTACAACGGCGTAGAAGATAGTGGGGCGGAGGGCTTCGTGAACATGTGCGAGGGGCGTGCTTGTGCCCCTCGCGTCCGGCAGCGACGGAAAGGGAGTGGCAGGTGGATGACAAGCATGGTGGACCGCCTCTGCGTGGGCACCCCCGCAGAGGGCCGGGCGAACTGGAGGCTCGCGTGCTGGCCGCCCTCGGCAGCGCGCCGGGGCCGGTGACGGCCGGCTGGGTGCGCGAGCAGATCGACCCCTCTCTCGCCTATACCACCGTGGTGACCACGCTGACGCGGCTGCACGGCAAGCAGGCCGTGGTGCGCCGCCGCGACGGGCGCTGCTATGTCTGGAGGGCCGTTGCCGACGCAGCGGGGCTGGCCGCCCGGCGCATGCACCAGATCCTCGACCAGGAGAACGACCGGGGAGCCGTGCTCAGCCGGTTCATCGCTGAACTCCCCCCTGACGACGAACGGCTGCTGCAGCTGGGACTCGACACCACCACCAGCGCCGGATCGGACAGCTGATGAACGCCCGCTGGGCCAGGGGCCCCGGCTCGCGGAAGTGGACATCGTGGAAACAGCACCGGGCGGGCAGACGGCGACTCAGTACGATGAACCGCCCCCGCAGCGGCAGGCGGGGCGAGAAGGCGGGGAGGCTCACGGCATGACGGACCAGAACAGGGGCGGTACCGAACAGTCCCGGCGCCGGCGCGGCCAAGGGGAGCTGGAGACGCAGGTGCTCGCCGCGCTGCACCAGGCCCCCGGAGCGGTTCCTGCGGCCTGGGTCCAAGACCGCCTCGGTGGCAGCCTCGCCTACACCACGGTGATGACCATCCTGACCCGGCTGCACGCCAAGGGTGCGGTCGCCCGCCGGCGGGCGGGCCGCTCGTTCGAGTGGACGGCCATCGCCGACGCGGCCGGGCTGGCCGCCTTGCGGATGCGGAAGGTTTTGGACGCCGAGAGCGACCGGGAAGCGGTCCTGGCCCGCTTCCTGACCAGCCTGGCTCCGGGGGATGAACAGGTACTGCGCGATCTGCTGGCCCCGGGCCCCGGCGAGGAGGAAGACTAGCCGTCATGGGGGTCTTCGTCTTCCTGCCGCTGGTGCTGCCGTTAACGGCCTGGCCGATCGCCCGCCTCGCCGAACAGCATTTGCACCCCAGGGCGGCGACCTGGCTGCTGTCGGCCGTCGCCGGGGCACTCGCGGTGTGCAGCACCCTGTGCCTGGCCTTGTTGATGGTGGTCGGCACCGCGCAGCTGCCCGGCAACCCGCTGCCCGACGGCTGGTCGGACCCGGAGGTCCGCGAGGCCGTCCCCTACGACGAGGTCGCGGGCAAGGCCGCTATTCCCGCCCTGATCGCGGTGCTCGCCGCCTGCACTCGGACCGCGTGGCGCCACCACCGCGTACGCCGCCGGGCCGAGCGCGCCCTTGCCGGCCTGCCGGCCACGCCGGTGGCGGTATTGCCCGACGAACTGCCGTACGCCTACGCGCTGCCCGGCAGACAGAACCGGATCGTGGTCACCACCGGGATGCTCACCGGGCTCAGCTCGGCCGAGCGGCGGGCGCTGTTCGCCCACGAGCGCGTCCATCTGGCCCGCCGCCACCACCGGTTCCTGCTCACCGTGCAGCTCGCCGCACGGGCCAACCCGTTCCTGCGCCCGCTGCGGACCGCCGTCATGTACTGCGCCGAGCGGTGGGCGGACGAGGAGGCGGCCACCGCTGTGGGCAGCCGTCGCACCGTGGCCCTGGCGATCGGCAAGTCGGCGCTGATCTCCCAGGGCGCGCCTATCGCCACGCTCGCGCACTTCGCGGCCCCCTGTCCTGTGCCGCGCCGGGTGGCCGCCCTGCTTGGACCGGCCCCCGCCATCCGGATCTGGCCGCCGGTGTTCACCGCGGTGGGCCTGGCCGCCTGGACAGCCGCCGCTGGCACCACCGTCTCGGCACTGTCCTCGGCGAACTCGGCCGTCACGCTGTTCCTCATCCTGCATGCGGCCACCCCGATGTAGCCCGGCCCCCGCCGGGCACGCCGGATGGGGTGGTGCTGACGCCGGGGGGCGTCAGCACCACATTCGGATGGCACAGGTCAGGTGCGGGCCTTGAAGCGTTCGAGTGCGGCCACGCCCGCGGCGGCGAGTGCGATCTGGATGAGCCATTCGATCCAGTCGACGCCCTTGGTGTCCGCAACCCCCAGGCCCGCAGCGATACCGGTCCCGACGAAGGCCGCGGCGATACCGACGCCGATCGTCCACAGCACGCCGATGCGCTGACGGCCCGGCAGCACCAGCCGTCCCAGCGTGCCGATGAGGACGCCGATCACGATGGCACTGATGACCCCGGAGATCTCCATAGCCGTCCCTTCCCGTACGTCGTGTGGAACTCAGAGGTCGAACTCGTGGGGCGGCAGATCGAGGGCGTAGCAGGCTTCCCGCACGATCTGCTGCTCGTCCTTGTCGAAGTCGCCGTCGGCACCGCCGATGACGATGCCGATCTGGATCACGGCGCGCGCCTCGGCGGGCTTCTTCTTGGCCTTGGCGACCTCCTGCAGCACGCTGACCTTGCCGAAGTCGAAGTCGGCGGCCAGCTTGTTGCAGTTGTCGTCGAAGCGGCGCTGCAGGTCCTCGGCGGGAAAGTTCTGCAGCACCTCGTTGGTGGCGATGAGCTGGGCCACCTTGCGGCGCTCGGACGGATCGATGGTGCCGTCGGCCGCGGCGACCAGCGCGCACATCGCCATGCTGGCGTCGCGGAAGGCACCGGACTTGAGGTCGTTCTTCTTCGCCATGAGCTGGGTCTGCATCGTCGATGCGGACTCCTTGAGGCGGTCCCACAGGGCCATGCCAACTCCGTACGTCTCAGGGGCCATCCAGGCCGAAGGGGGACGGCCCGGACCACCACATCTTCTACATTAATGTAGAAGCTACCAGGGGCGGCAGGAGCGCGCTGGCTCCTCAGTCCTCGCCGCCCTCTTCTTCCTCGTCGCCTTCGAAGAAGTCGCCCACCTCGTCGACGACTTCGGCCGCGACCATGCCGCCGACCACACCGACGGCGAGCCCCGCCGCGCCGGCCGCGACCACGGTGCCCATGCCCGGCCCGGAGCGGTGACCGTGACCGTCGCCGTGATGGTGGCCGCCATGGCCGTGGTCGTCCTTGTGGGGGTGGCTGCCGTGCGCGGCGTGGGGGTCGCCGTGGCCGTAGTGGCCGCTGTGATGCGCAGCGCCGTGCCCGTACGAGCCGTGGGAGGCGCGGTGCTCGATCATCTGACGGATCCAGCCGTCGACTTCGGCGCTCCAGTTGATCTGCTCGACGCCGTGGTGGCTGACGGTGAAACGGGACACCGCGTCGTGGCCGGCGGAGAAGAGGCCGCCGCGCTTGTCGGCCTCCAGGACCACCTCCATGCCGCCCGGACCCGCCAGGAAGGTCACCTCGATCTCGTTGACCTGGTGCGCGTACTGCGGCGCCGGGGCGAGCTCGATCTCCTGGTAGAAGGGCAGCTGCTGGCCGGTGCCGCCGATGCGCCCCAGCTCCAGGTCCGCGGACTTGAAGCCGAAGCCCAGCTGGCCGAGTGCCTCCAGGATCGCTTCCTGGGCGGGCAGCGGGCGCACGGCGAGCTGGTCGAGGTCGCCCTTGTCTTTCGCTCCCGCCACCGCCAGCTCGGTGCGCACCCCGAGCACGATGCCCAGGCCCTGTCCGTACAGCTCGGTGATGGGGGTCTCCCACGGCAGCATCACGCTGAAGGGCACGCTGTGCAGTTCGCCGGCGGCGAGGCGGAAGTTGCCGCCGACGGTGAAACGCTCGAAGACGACCGCGCCCTCGGACTCGCTGCCGTCATGCTCGGCCTCGACGCGGGCCATCAGCTCCAGGGTGATGTGCTCGATCGTGAAGTCGGCATCGCCGCCCTTGAGGTGGACCTGCCCGCTCAAGGGCCCGCCGGGCAGTACCGCGCCCGGGTCCAGGACCGTGTCCACCGTGGGTCCGCCCACGCCGAGCGAGCCGAGCAGCCGTTTGAACACCATCGTGGCGTCCACTCCTTCATGTGTACGTACGGTTCGTGCTCCCGCCGGGCGGCGGCGCCCTGAAGGGGAGGGGGGCCGCCGCCCGGCAGAAGAGGATCTACTTGGCGGAGGTGTCGAGTGCGGCCAGGGCCTGCGCCCAGCGCGCGTACTTCAGCTCGGCCAGATCAGCGACCGTCTTGACGCCGAACGCCTCCTGAAGGAGCTCACCGTCTTTGTCCGAGACCCCCTTCAGCGCGGAGACCGGCGCGGCGAGGATCTCCGGCAGACTCTTGTCCGCCCACGCCTTGTCCAGCACCTTGTCCAGGTCGATCGAAGCCACGACAGCCCTCCCAGGGAAAACACCGATGGATAATCCGGACGACGCGCCGTCGGGGTGGCCGTGACCGGCGGATATTGTCCTGCTCAAACCGGTGCGCGTCCCTCCCGTCCCTGCCCGTCGCCCACAGGGCAGCCGGGAACATCCGGGCCGCCCCTCGCGTTATCTACACGCATGTAGAAGCATAAGGGGGAGGCGCCCCGCAGGGACGGCATCCCGGCACAACGTCTGAAAACCACCCGTGCGGGCGGTGGAAGCCACCCCCCGCAAGGCGACTTTGCCTCCCCTTTACCATGGGGTCTGGCCGTAGTCGCAGATGCCTTACCGAATCACGCCAGGATCCGCCCGATCCGATGAGCCAAGAAGGAGCAGCAGACCCGCCATGGGTGAACCTCCCAGTCCCCGCCGTGCCATTGCCCGCCCGTCGCGCATACGTGAGGGATCGGGGGTGGCACGGTGACCGAAGTCCTGCTGCTGCTCCTGGCCCTGGCTCTGACCTTGGCGTGTGCGGTGTTCGTCGCGGCCGAGTTCTCCCTGACCACCATCGAGCGCGGTGAGCTCGAGCGCGCCGCCACGGCCGGTGAGCGCGGCGCCGACGGCGCCCTGAAGGCCGTGCGCACCCTGACGTTCCAGCTCTCCGGCGCCCAGTTGGGCATCACGGTGACCTCGCTGGTGATCGGCATGCTCGCCGAGCCCTCGCTCGCCGTCCTGCTGCGTGGCCCGCTTCAAGCTGTCGGCCTGCCGGCCGGTGCGGTCTCCACCGTCTCGACCCTGCTGGGCGTCACGATCGCCACGGTCGTGCTGATGGTGATCGGTGAGCTGGTGCCGAAGAACTGGGCGATCTCCAGCCCGCTGGCCGTGGCCAAGGCGGTGGCCGGCCCGCAGCGCGGCTTCACCGCCGCGTTCGCCCCGCTGATCAGGCACCTCAACAACACCGCGAACCGCCTGGTGCGCCGCTTCGGCCTGGAACCGCAGGAAGAGCTCGCCTCCGCCCGTACCCCGGAGGAACTGGTCGCACTCGCCCAGCACTCCGCCCGCCAGGGGGCGATCGAGGCGGATGCGGCCGAGCTGTTCGTGAAGACCTTGCACCTGTCCGAGCTGACCGCCGAGAACGTCATGACCCCCCGCGTGGACGTGCAGGCCCTTCCAGCCCACGCCACCGCGACGGACGCGGCGAACCTCACGCTGGCCACCGGCCTGTCCCGCTTCCCCGTCTACCGCGACAGCCTGGACGAGGTCATCGGGACCGTCCACATCCGCGACGTCCTGGCCCTGGAGGAGGACAAGCGGGCCGTCACGGCGGTCACCGGCTTGGCCACCGAGCCGCTGCTGGTGCCCCACTCGCTGCCGGTCGACAAGCTGCTGGGCCGGCTGCGCGCATCCCGCACCATGGCCGTGATCATCGACGAGTACGGCGGCACCGCAGGCGTCGCCACGGTCGAGGACATCGTCGAGGAGGTCGTCGGCGAGGTCCGTGACGAGCATGACCCGCATGAGCAGCCCGACCTGATGGCTGTCGCCCCGTCCCCGGACGGCCGGCCGGTGTGGGAGGCCGACGGCAGCGTCCGCCTGGACGAGCTCAAGGAGATCGGCTTCGCGGCCCCGGAGGGTCCGTACGAGACCCTGGCCGGCCTGCTCGCGACCCGTCTGGAGCGCATTCCGGCCCTGACCGACCGCATCGACGTAGACGGCTGGCAGCTGGCTGTTCTGGACATAGAGCACCACCGGGCCGACCGGGTCCGCATCACCGCCCCGGCCGCCGCCCAGCACAGCACGGAGGATGCCCGATGACCACGATCCAGCTGCTGATCGGCGCGCTCACTCTGATCACCAACGCGTTCTTCGTCGGCGCCGAGTTCGCCCTGATCTCGGTACGGCGCAGCCAGATCGAACCGGCCGCGCTCAAGGGCAACCGGCGGGCGAAGAGCACCCTGTGGGGCATCGAGCACCTGTCCGCGCTGATGGCCACCGCGCAGCTCGGCATCACCGTCTCCTCTCTGGTGCTGGGCGCGGTCGCCGAACCCGCCATCGCACACCTGCTGGAACCGCCGTTCCACGCGATCGGTGTGCCCGAGGCACTGATCCACCCGATCGCCTTCGTCATCGCGCTCACCGCAGCGACGTACCTGCACATGCTCATCGGCGAGATGGTGCCGAAGAACATCGCCCTCGCCGCACCGGCGCCGACCGCGCTGCTGCTCGGCCCGCCGCTGGTGGCCCTCACCCGGGCGCTGAAGCCGGTCATCTTCGGCATCAACGCCTTCGCCAACACGCTGCTGCGGCTTTTGAAGGTCGAGCCGAAGGACGAGGTCGCCTCCGTCTTCACCGACGACGAACTCGCCCGTCTGGTCAAGGACTCCAGCGAGGCCGGACTGCTGGACCCCGCAGACGTCGAACGCCTCCAGGACGCACTCGAACTGGGCACCCGCCCGGTCGGAGAGGTGATGGTGCCGCTGAACAAGACGGTCACCGTGGGCCACGAGACCACCCCGCAGCAGCTGGAGCGCGCCGCCGCGGCTGCCGGCTTCTCCCGCCTGCCGGTCACCGGCCCAGCCGACGAGGTGCTGGGCTATCTCCACATCAAGGACGCCCTGGGCGCTGCCGAGCGCACCCGGCCCTTCCCGCGCAGCGCGCTGCACCCGGTCATTCAGGTCGAGATCGACACCCCGCTGGACGACACCATGACCGCCATGCGGGCCGCCGGCACGCACCTGGCGGCCGTCACCGGAAAGAAGGGCACCGTCATCGGCTTCGTCACCATGGAAGACGTCCTGGAGGAACTGGTCGGCCCTGGCCCCTCGGGGCCGTCTGAGCTGTCCGCCAGCTGAGGCGGACAGCCTGCCGGGGCTGGACGCTGTGGCATCGACGCCCCCGACCGGGCGGGCGCGGCTGCGCAGGGCCGCGCCCGAACTCTTCGCCGGGCAGCGCTGCGAAGCCATCTCGACCCGAGCCGTCGCGGGCTCTCGCCCGTCCTGGTGATCCGGCGCTTCGGCCCCAAGCGGGACCTGCGCGTCGGCGATCCCCGTCAGGCCGTACAGGAGTGCCTATCGCCGACACGCTGCATGGGACCAGCGAGGGCTCCTCGGACCTGATGGCCTCACTCGGCGAGATCTTGGCATGGCCTGTTCGGCCCGGCCCAGTGCCGCACGGCTACCTGCCGCACGTCTCGCTGCAGGACAGCGAGGTGAACGCCGCACTCTCCGGCCGGCCATTCAGGGACGCTCGCGTCGAACGGGACCGGCTCGCCCGCGAACACCGCGCAGGGGCAAGCGGCCCGGACGAGGAGTGGGCACCCTCCAGATGCTTTGCCGCATCCTGGGATCGCCGCTGCTGGGACAGGTGATGCACCCCGACCTGAAGCGGCCGATGCTCGCCTCGGACGGCCGGTCCCGGCAGCGCCGCCGCGTTCCGGCCGAGCACGTCGGCCTGAGCAACGCGATGCCGGGGTGATTGACGCCAGGACATGCCCCGCTGTGCACACTGTTGCGGCTGAGCGCGAGTGTGAGCGCGGTCGGCTCCTTGACGTATCGCGGGGTCCCGGCCGGTGGCGGCGAGCCGGCGCAGCGCTTCCATGGAACGCACCGCGCGCAGCTCGGTGGCGAACCCGACGATGGTGTTGATGACGAGCACCACGGCGACCGCCGCGGCCTCCACCACTTCACCGATGACCAGCGCGGCCACCGCCGCCAGCAGCACCACGACCGCGCTGCGGCGCTGGTCGACCAGGATGGCCCAGGCCGACAGTTTCCTGCGCCCCGCGAGCGCGTTGCGGCCCACGAGCGAGCAGCGCCGCGTGACCTCCACGGTGTCCAGCCCCAGCTCAGCGTCGACGTCCAGCTGCCTGAGCACTTCCGCTGCTGTAAGCGTGTAAGGATCATCGACCTGCCACCGGCTGCCTCGCACCCGGCGATGCCCGGGTGGGGAACCAGGCCGATGCGGGGACTCCTTCACCACGCCTACTCCTCGTCGTCCGCGTCTCGCTCGCCGCGTGCACGAGCGGCCTCACCGGTGCGCATCGGAGCCCCGGACGACCGCGACGGGGCAGTGTGCGTGTTGCAGGAGGGCCTGGCTGACCGAGCCCAGCATCAAGCCGGCGAATCCGCCCCGGCCCCGCGCGCCGACGACAACGAGCTGGGCGCTCTCGCTCGCCTCGATCAGCGCCGGACGGGCACGGTCCTGCACCAGACAGCGGCGGACCGTGACGTCGGGGTACCGCGTCAGGTGACCGGACAGCGCCTCGGCCAGCAGCCGCTCCTCCTCGTCACCGAGCCGGTCCACGTCGTACAACGCGGCGGGCGGATCCCCGGGGCCGTGGTACGCGCGCTCGGTCCAGGTGCTCCACGCGTGCAGAGCGAGCAGGTCCGCGCCCCGCAGCGAAGCCTCGGTGAACGCGAAGTCGACCGCCCCTTCGCCGGCCGGGGAGCCGTCGACGGCCAGCAGCACGGGGCCGGTGGGATCCGGCCGGCCCCGCACGACCATGACCGGACAGTGTCCATGGGCGGCCAGGTGCACGGCCACCGACCCCAGCAACAGACTATTGAACGTGCCCAGCCCTCGGCTGCCGACCACGACCAGCGCCGCCGCACGCGACTGCGCCGCCAGCACCCCCAGTGGTTCACCGCCGATCACGGCGTGGGAGAGGTCCACCTCCGGGGCTACAGCGCGCACCCGCGCAACCGCTTCCGCCATCGTGCGTTCGACGAGCCGGTGCATCTCACCCTCGACCGGACCCAGGGGCGACGACCCGAGTGGTGCATGCAGGCCGGGCCAGACGAACGCGTGTACCACCCGCAGCCCGATCCCGCGCATCGATGCCTCGCCCGTCGCGACCTCCACCGCAGCAAGACTCGACTCCGAGCCGTCCACTCCCACCACGACGGGTCCGCTCATCTTTCCTCTCCCATCCCTCACGGAGCACGGCACAGCATCTCCAGACTCGTGCAGGTTCCCGGCCATCGCCACGGGCCAGGCGACCCCCACTGGGGGCTACCCGGCCCCTGGTCCGCCAGTGACGATGCGGCGGCGACGCTCTCGCCGAGTTCGCGTCCGCACACTGTGCCCCCGTCTGTTGGGGTGTGGTGCGAACGGCAGATGGTGGGTCTTGTGACCCGCGACGCAGGTGATCGACGACCAGTGAGCTCTCGCACCCTGTCACCGCTGGCCCCGGCTGCCTGTCTTCCGGCCAGTTGGTCTTTGTCCTCCGGTCGGGGCGAGAGCACTCGGATCCCGGTCGGCGAACCCGGTCCGGGGCCGGCACCCTTTAAGATCCACACCTGTTGGAGCGCCAGAACAGGTCTGCGAGGAATCGAATCCCCCATGTCCGAACGGACCGCCGCGCAGTTACGGCACGCCCTGGCCGATCGCAGCCGCCGCATCACGGACTCGGCGGCGTTCACCGCCGCCGTCTTCTGTCTCATCGGGGGCAACGCCGCGCTGCTGGGCATCGAAACCTACGCCGGCATCGTGGATGAATGGCACAGCACCCTTCACGCCGCAGAGCTTGTCTTCCTCGCTGCCTTCACCGCCGAGATCCTGCTGCGGGCCGCCGCCCACGCCGACCGCCCGAAGGACTTCTTCCGCGATCCGTGGAATGTGTTCGACCTGCTCGTCGTCACCGTGGCCTTCCTGCCGTTCGCCCGCGAGAACGCCACCGTGCTGCGGCTGCTCCGGCTGGCCAGGGTGGCGCGCGCGGCGCGTTTCCTGCCGCAGCTGCGGATCGTGATCGTGGCCGTCGGCAAGAGCCTGCCCGGAACGTTGAGTTTCCTGCTGGTCGGGGCGCTGCTGCTGTATGTGTATGCGATGGTCGGCTGGGTGTTCTTCGCCGACGACGACCCCGAGCACTACGGCTCGCTCGGCCGCGCCGTTCTCACCCTCTTCCTCCTCATCACCCTCGACGGCCTCGGCGACGCCGTACGGGCGGGCCTGGAAATCTCCCGCTGGACCATCCTCTACTTCGCCTCCTACGTCCTGCTCGGATCCTTCGTCCTGGTCAACCTCCTCATCGGCGTCGTCATCAACTCCCTCGAAGAAGCCCGCGAACTCGAAGCACCAACCCACCCGCCACAGGAACTACCCGCCACGCCCGACGCCCGACGCCTGCACCAGCGCATCGCAACAGCCCGCCAGGCACTCGACGCCCTGGAAGCCGAACTGGCCGCCCTGCCCACACCCCGGCCCCGCGAAGAGGAAGCCCCCACCGCGCCCGCGTATCGGCTGGACACTCGCTGATCGTGCCATCGCAAGCAGCCCTTCACCGTGCACCACCACATCGACGGGGCCCGCACCGGAGCGAAACCTCACCGCCGTCCACCGACCACAACCTCGGCCTGGCCCACGGTGGAGGATCCGACGCTTTGCAGACGGATTCGGCCCTCCCGGCTCAATTGCCGACGAAGGTCCCTGGAGCCGGGAGATGCCCATCGTCCGCCTGTGAGGAGCCATCTGCCGACCCCCCGTCGCCCTCTCTGCGGACTTCCGCGCCCGCAACCTCCGCTTTCGCTCACCTTACGAACCGCCCACGACCTTGGTCGGAGCACATGATCAGGTAAAGGCCGCCTCGTCCGGAGAATACCCAGGTGAGCGACCAGTTCGAGATGCCGTTCGGCACCGGAGCTACAGATCAAGCTGAGCAGTCATGCAGAGTCCTCACGGGGACTGGCGCTGCGAGCGCCGCGACGCGCGGAGAGTGACACCAAGGACTCCGCCTGCACCACCGCCGAGCACCAGGCCCATCGCCATGTAGTCGAAAACAGCCAGTCCGATCACGAGCCCAACTGGAATGCCGATCAGCATGCCTACAACAAGCCCTGTGCTGATGGACGATGCGCCGGCTTCCGCGTTGTTCGTCACACGATCATGGTGCCGAACGAGCCCCCCGGAGACGAGCTTCAGTCCGGCCAACCTTCAAGGTCGGCCGGACCTTAAGGAACGGCGGCCATAACGAGCCGGACGATCAGAACCTTCTCCGTGCCGCCCTGCGCGAGCTGTTCGAGGAGACCGGCATCCCCCGCCGTCGTCGTCCCTCTCCCGGGGTTCGAGAACGTGCCGCTGGACATCGCCGTCCACGGGATCGCCGCCAACCCTGCGAAGGACGAACCAACCCACCAGCACGTGGACTTCCGCTGGGCCTCCTCCGGACACAACAGGCGGTGACTCTCCAGACCGAAGAGGTCAGCGGCTTCGAGTGGCGGTCATTCGAGGACTCCGCCTCACCCCCCGTCCGCGCCAAGCTGGCCCTCCTCCCCCGCCCCGTTCATTCCTGATACTCACCGACGGGAGTCCGCCGTGGCCGCCACCGCAGCCGCACCGCCGAACACCACGCCCCGCCGCCACATCGCCGTCGTCCCCTGCCGCTGGGGAGCCTCTCGGTTTCCGGGGAAGCCCCTGGCCCGGCTCGGGGGGAAGCCGCTGATGTGGCTCGTCCACCAGCGCTGTCTGGAGGCCAAGCGCCTCCACGGCGTGGTCGTCGCCACTGATGACGAGCGCATCGAGGATGCGTGCCACGAACTCGGCATTGAGTGCGTGCGCGCCGGAGAGCACCTCACCGGCACCGACCGGGTCGCGGAGTGCGCGGAGCGTCTGCCCGCCGACGCGTACATCAACGTCCCTGGCGACGAGCCGTTCATCTCGCCCGCCGCGATCGACGCCGTCTCGGAGTGCCTGGAGCACCTGACTCCCGGAACGCTCGCAGTGAACGCGTACACGGAGCTGAACGACGCCGGTGCCGTCTTGGACCACATGGTCGTCAAGGCCGTCATCGATGCCAAGCGCAACGCCCTGATGTTCTCCCGGCAGCCGATCCCCTACCCGCGCGGGGACCGGCCGAGGTACCTACGTCAACTTGGTCTCTACGGCTTCACCGGAACCGCTCTCCGGCTGTTCCAGCAGCTCCCCCAAGGGCCGCTGGAGCGAACCGAAGGCGCGGAGATGCTGCGCTTCGTCGAGCACGGCCACGGCGTACGGATGCTCGGCGCCGCGCACGACGGGATAGCCGTCGGGAACGCCGGCAGCTTCCAGGGCCTTGGCGTACGCATCGCCCTCGTCGCGCAGGCGATCGTTCTCCGCGGTGATGACCAGGGCGGGCGGCAGCCCGGTGAGGTCGTCGGCCTGTCCGGGCGACACCAGCGGATGGGCCAGGTCGGCGGGATCAGAGACGTAGGCGGCGGTGAAGACCCGCATGAGCTGAGGGGGAAGCAGGGGCTTGACGATGGGTGACTGCTTGGTGGCCGGGTCGGCGAGCTGGTCGAGCGGTGCCGAGTCGATGATCTGGAGGCGGGGCGTGAAGGTGCCGCGGTCCCGAGCGGTGCGGCAGACCGCGGCGGTCAGGTTGGCCCCGGCGCTGTGTCCGCCCACGGCGAGTCGCGAACCGTCCCAGTTGTTGGCGGTGCCGTTCTCGGCCACCCAGGCGGTGACGTCGTACGCCTGGGTGACGGGTACGGGGTACGGCCGCTGCGGGGCGACGGCGTAGTCCACGTTGATCACCACGCAGTCGGCCGTGGCGGCTATGTAGCGGCAGATGTGGTCGTCCTGCCGGGGGCGGGTGATCACGAACCCACCGCCGTGGAAGTTGACGTACACGGGGGCAGGGGCTGCGACGGCGGCCGACGGGCGGTAGACGGTGCACGTCACCAGTCCGGCGCGGGTCTCCACCCGGATGGATTCCGTGCGCTTCGGGATGTCGGTGAAGCGCAGATCCTTGTGCACGCGGCTCATCATTCGGCCGAGCAACAGCTGAACCCTCTGGCCTGGATTCTGGGCCTGAATGACATGACTGGACTCATCGATACAAACTTAAAGTATCAGGATTCCTGATAATGGAGGCTCGTCGCTGATCACGCAAGGGGCAACCGCGAGCCGACTGCCGAAGGGGGATGGACGTTCCAGCCGTAGCGCCCCGCCTGTTCGTCCAGGCCCCGTGTGGCTCCAAGCCCACCTGGCTGCGTCCGTCGGAGGCAGCCAAGGCCGCAGCAGCGGCCTGAGCCCTGGTCGGGTCCGCTCTCCTGGTGCGCAGCAGAACGGTGCCGACCATGGCGGCCACCGGGCCAGCGCGCAGCACGGCCGTCACGTCGGCGGCGGTGGCGATTCCGCCTGCGGCGATGACAGGCAGGGCGACGGCGTGGCGGACGGCGGCGACCAGGTCGGGAAGCTGGACGGACTCTCGATCGTCGGTACTGGTGACAGAAAGGCTGCCGAATGAGTATCTGTGACAAGCCGAATGAGCTCTTTCAGCGTTGCTGCTCCAGGGTGAGGATGGCGGCGGCGATTGACGTCATTCGATTCGGGCTGCATCGGGACCTGCGGAAGATCCGCCATGACTTCAGTCGTGCGATGCCGCGCTCGACGGGTGCCCGTGACGCGGACAACGCGCGGTTGACCGTTCGCTGGGTTGGTGTGAGGTCGCGGCCAGGTAGGCGTCTGAGGGGTGTCGTCACCCACGGTCCGGCTCCCATGTAGGCACGGTCGGCGAGGACCGGGACGCCCTGGCGTTCGCAGATCCGGATGATCCGGTGGGTGCGGGCCGCAGTCAGGTCGTGCGCTCGGCCGGGCAGTGTGGGCGAGATCCACAGCAGCCGGTCCTCCGGGTCGGTCACCACCTGCACGTTCACGCCGTGTCGGCGGTGCTTGGCGGAGTAGTCGGCCCGGCCGTCGCCCAGGCGGTCACACTCCGCGAGAGTGCCGTCGAGCAGGACATAGTCGGGATGGGTCTCGCGCAGCACCTTGAGCAGGCTCGGTGCACGGTCGGCGAGCAGGCTGATCACCGCGGTGGTGTAGGCGTGAGCGGTGCCCACCGAGATACCGAAGCCGACTGCGATCTGGGCGAGCGTGTCGTGCTTACGCAGGTACATCAGGCCGACGAGCGCATGTTGGTGCGGCGGGAGTTTGCAGCGGCGGTCACTCTCGCGGGTGACAACGAGCATGGTGACCCACTCGACCAGGGCGTGGGGCAGGTCGAGTAAGGCAGAGTAGGGAACCAACGCGGCTCCTGTGGCCGTGGGTTGAGACCCGAACACCTCCCCCAACGACGCAGGAGTCTCGTGCGTTGCGCGTCCCGGTGGCGTACCCGATCGGTCGCCTTCTGGAAGGCTCATTGACACCACGTCGCTCCGAAAGTCGGCAGCGTCACCTCGGCGCGGGCAGGACGGTCACCACGCGAGTGGTGAAGACTGGACAGATGCGTCACGATCCCGGCGGACTCCTGTTCATAGCGCTCGGTCTCGCACTTGTCGCCGCCGGCTTCGTCTGGCGGGGACGTGTCCTGCGCCCCCTCTCGGTCAAACGGGCCCGGGCAGCCGTGATCCGGGAGCGATCCAGAAACCTGCTGCGTTCTGCGGACATGGCGATCGCCGAAGCGCGCCGCCGGGCCGCACTCGGCGAACCTGCCATCGTCACGGTCAAGGACGTGACCAGGGTGGCGTGTCAGCACTACGGCCTCTTCGTGGAGCGCGAAGAGGCAGCTGCCGCCCTCCGCCAGCGCTACGAGGCTGCCGACTGCCGGGTGGACTGTATGACGGACGCTTTCAACTGACTGCCTTCTCGGCGAGTGCTTGATGCCAGGGGCACCAAAGCCGTCACCTGATCGGTGGTCACACTGAAAAGGCTCACTGACCCCAAGGGCACCCCCCAGCCTCTCACCGCACCCCTGGGAGGCGAGAGGCACCAGCCGCCTTCACGTTCACCGTGCGTCACATCAGGGGTGTCACGCGCTCTGTCACGCCGGCTGTCACGCCCGCCGGGCCACCACGCGACAGCACCCACCAAATGTCCGTATTGAACGCTTTTTGATGGCCGGGACGGCCCTGAACCCCCGATCCAGGCCCGATCCAGCGTGGCATCCTACCGGCGGCCGGACCGGATCCTCACGATCCGTGTCCTGTGACGTTGACCTGTGCCAGTGGGTGTTGATCGATTGCCAGCGAAGGCCGATCAATTGACTTCTGTCAGTCAGAGATGACTGTCTGCAGGGTTTGTGACAGTGGAGGATGACCAAGGACGGCGACGATCACTCTGCTCGACGGGTCTGTAGTGTGCGGCAATGACAAGAAGCGAGCGGCTCGCGGAGCAGTTGGACTGGTACTGGCGCAAGAACCTGCGGCCACGGCTGGACGGTCTTACTGACGAGGAGTACTTCTGGGAGCCGGTGCGCGGCTGCTGGAGCATCCGCCCACGTGGCACGTCGGCCGCACCAATGTCGGCAGGTTCGGGGAAGTGGACGATGGACTCCGCGTCCCCTGACCCGGTGCCGGCACCAGTGACCACGATTGCCTGGCGGTTGGCGCACATCATCGTCTCCTGCCTGGGCTATCGGGTCGGATGGCACTTCGGCGGCCAGGACGTCGACTCCCAGACATTCGCCTACGCGGGGACCGCTGACGAGTCGCTAAAACAGCTCGATGAGATGTATGGGAGATGGAACGCGGGGGTCCGCAAGCTCTCGGACGTTGACCTGGACAATCCGCCCACGGTGGGTCCCGAGCGGTTTCCCATGGAGAACAGGGTCCTGCACGTCAACAGGGAGCTGATCCACCACGGCGCCGAGATTTCTCTGCTGCGCGACCTCTACCGCTGGCAGGACGGAGCCGTACTGCACCGAATATGACTTCGGTAGCAGGCGATCGAGCTTCGGGAACTTACGTGGACTCCGTGGCGCTCCATGACTGCTGCCGCCGAGAGGCCTCACGATCTTTAACGCCGTTCTGCGCGGGTAGAAGGCCCTGGCATCCGGGCGAGCGCCACGCCAGGGCCTTCTAGCTGCATGTTCGAAGTTGGCGAAGCTTCCATGAACATCACCAAGGCCGCCTCCCACCGCGCTCAACCTTCGGTGAGACTACTCAACCTTCCCTTACGGTCTTCTTCGGGACAGGACAGCGTCATCTTCCGTCGCCGATATGCCTTCTGGCGGCAGCGCTGGGAGCATGTCCGGCGCTGTGACCTGCGGCTTCCTTCTGGCATAGGGCCTGAACAGACTGGGCAGCGCGGTGAATCAAGGGATTCGTTGCGGGTCGGGGGGGGGGGGGGGGGGACCCCCCCCCCCCCCCCCCCTTTGTGGCCACCCCGCCCCCCCCCCAGACCGGGCCCGGGGTTTTCTCCCCCCCCCTTTCTCCCCCTTCCCCCCCCCCCCCCCTCCCGC
>NZ_JBVIPD010000032.1:0-52447 GCF_055578235.1 Streptomyces sp. NPDC033136 | reverse complement strand
GGTTTGGGTTTTTTGTTTTTTTGTTGGGAGGGGGGGAGGGGGGGGTGGGGGGGGGGGGGGGGGGCGGGTGTTTGGTGGGGGGGCAGCACCCCCCCCCCCCCCCCCCCCCCCCGACCGTTTTGGGTGGAGCCGCAGGTCCCGGCAACGGGACGGGGCTTGGGGTTGTCGCCGCACGTTGCTCTCCGGTTGACCTGTAGGCCCGCTGACGGCATCGGGCTGAACACGTGCGCCGTCGTGGCTGTCCGCGCCCGGGAGGCAGCGGGTGCCCGCAGACTTCGCATGCCCCCAGGGGTGTCGGTGCCGGGTTCCGGGGTTGGGCCGGTGGGTGAAGCTTCCTCTTGATCGTGGGAAGCGAGTACACGAAGCGGTACACCGAGGAGTTCAAGCGGGACGCCATCGCGCTCGTCGATTCCTCGGGCAGGACGGTCACTGCTGTCGCCCGGGAACTCGGCATCAGCTCCGAGTCCCTGCGGGGCTGGTACCGCCGGGCGAAGGCGGACCGGCGGCCTCCAGACGAGCCCGGGTCCGGCGAGCTGACCAGCGCCGAGCGCGAGGAGCTCAAGCGGCTGCGCAAGGAGGTTCGCGAACAGCAGCAGACGATCGAGATCCTGAAAAAGCGACGGCCTTCTTCGTGAAGGAGAACCCGGTGAGCGAGCTGTACCGGTTGATCCATGCGGAGAAGGCGACCTATCCGATCGTCCTGCTGTGCCGGGTGCTGAAGGTCGCCCGCTCCTCCTACTACGCATGGTGCGAGGGCGAGGCCGCCCGCCGCGCTCGTCAGGCCGCCGACGACACGCTCGCGCACGAGATCACCGTGGTGCACATCGCCTCCCGCCACGCCTACGGGGTCCCGCGCATCCACGCCGAACTGCGCCGCCTGGGCCGGCGGGTGAACCGCAAACGCGTCGCCCGCGTGATGCGTGAACACGACATCCGTGGTGTCACCCGCCGCAAGAGGCGTTCGCTGACCCGGCCTGATGTGAAGGCGAAGCCGGCCCCGGACCTGATCGGCGCGACTTCCATGCCGAGCGCCCCGGGACCAAGCCGGTCGGCGACATCACCTACCTGCCCACCGCCGAGGGCTGGCTCTCCCTCGCCTGCTGGCTGGACCTGGCCACCCGCGAGGTCGTCGGCTATGCCATGACCGACCACCACCGCGCCGACCTCGTCGTCGACGCGCTCGACATGGCCCACGGCCGGGGCGGACTGGAGCCCGGTTGCGTGGTTCACAGCGATCGCGGCAGCGAATACACGTCCACCCAGTTCCGGGAACGAATAGGGAAGTTCGGGCTGCGGCAGAGCTGCGGACGCACCGGATCATGCTTCGGCAACGCTGCCGCGGAGAGCTTCTGGGCCCTGCTCAAGGAGGAGATCGGCACCCGTACCTGGCCCGACCGGGCCACCGCCCGCACGGAGGTCTTCACCTTCATCGAGACCTTCTACAACCGCCGCCGCCTGCGCAAGCACAAGACCTTCGGCTATCTCACCCCAGCCGAGACCAGGCAAGGCACCAGCACGCCCTAGCGGCATAACAATCACGTGTCCGAGGTCACGGGGAGACTTCAGAACCCATGCTGAGCGCGCCCGTGCCCGAGCCGCGACTGCGGCCGGGCTGGGCCGCGGAGTTGAAATGGGACGGTTCGGCCTCCAGCGCGGCGGCCAGCATCCGCCTGGCGCCCTCCCGGACCATCTCGTCGATCAGGGACCCGCCTCGTGTCGATCCGTCCTCGGTGACTACCGTGAGCATGGGCGTACCTTCCCAGCCGACGGGCCAACGTCGGCCTACTCGATTCCAGTCAATCGATCACCCGGGAAGGTACGCCCTTCGCGTCCAACCCGAATCCGATCCACAGGTCTTGAGCATTGCTCGTTCGGCCCCGGCGGCCGGGCGCTGTACGACCCACGCCCCGGCGACCGGCCCGCTGGGACCGGGGCGGCGACTGCCTGGCCCTGTCGTTCCTCGTCGCCGCGCCGGTGACCACTCACCGCCTGTCGGCCTCCGGCCCCGCCTGGCCCCGGCCCTCCTCATGAAGCTCGCGGACAACTCGGCCTGGGCTCCCCTCGCGGCGCGTGTCTTCCGGGCACTGTGGGTCGCGCAACTGGTGTCCAACACCGGCACCTGGATGCAGACGGTCGGTGCCCAGTGGCTTCTCGTGGGTCACAGCGCCGCCCTGGTGACGCCCGTGCAGACGGCCTCCAGTCTCCCGGTCGTCCTGCTCGCCCTGCCCTCCGGCGTGCTGGCCGACCGCTACGACCGCCGCAAAGTGCTGCTGGCCGCCAGTTCGCCATGCTCGCCGTCTCCCCTGAGTGCCGTCGCACAAGCCCTGATCAACACTGCGGCCGTCGGCGAGACAGCGGGACTGAGGGGCTCGGTCACGAACCTTCGGGTGACGGCCTGGCGGTGGCTGGGGTGGTGCAGTCTCCGAGCAGGGCGACAAGCTCCCGTTTGAGGACCTTCCCGCTCGGCCCCACGGGAAGGGCGGCGGCGAACTCCACGCGGCGCGGGTACTTGAAGGAGGCGATGCGCAGACGGCTCCAGGCGATGATGTCCTCCGCGAGGGACGCGTCCGTCGCAGCACCGGGGCGGGGGACGACGACCGCGCATATCTCCTGGCCGTAGCGGGCGTCCGGGACACCGATCACCGCGGCCTGGGCCACGGAGGGGTGGCGGGACAGGATCTCCTCGACCTCGCGCGGGTACACGTTGTAGCCGCCGCGCACGATCATGTCCTTCTTCCGGTCAACGATCGTCAGATAGCCCTCGGAGTCCTTCACTCCGAGGTCGCCCGAGCGGAACCAGCCGTCCACGAGCGCGGCCTCGGTGGCCTCGGGATCGTCGAGGTAGCCGGCCATCACGTTGTGGCCGCGGACCACGATCTCGCCTACCTCGCCCGGCGGGAGCAGCACGATCGTGTCCTCGGTACCAGCCCGGGCTATCTCCGCCTCCACGCCCCGGATCGGCTTGCCCACGGTCCCCGGCCGCCGGGGCCAAGCCGGCTGGTTGTAGGCGACGCAGGGGGAGGTCTCGGTCAGGCCGTAGCCCTCGTAGACCGGACAGCCGAAGGTCGTCTCGATGTCCCGCAGCACCCGGACCGGCAGCGCCGAACCCCCCGAGTACGCCCGGTCGAGCGGCGGGCGGCGGGCGTCCCGGGCCGCCGCCTCCAGCAGTGCGATGTACATCGTCGGCACGCCCATGAAGACCGTGCAGCCCTCGCGCACCATCAGGCCGAGCGCCTCGTGCGGTGTGAAGCGGGACATCAGGACGAGGGTCGCGCCGGCGCGGAAGCAGGTCCCCATGACACAGATCTGGCCGAAGGTGTGGAACAAGGGCAGGCAGCCGAGAAGGACGTCGGCGGCGCGCATCGCGAAGGGTAAGAGCCTCGTCGTGTCGATGTTCATGACGACGTTGAGATGACTGAGCATGACGCCCTTGGGACGGCCCGTGGTCCCCGAGGTGTAGAGGACCAGCGCGATGTCGTCCGGCGCGCGGGGCGCCGGGGCCTCGACCGGCAGGGCCCGGGCGGCAAGCCTGTCCAGCGCCGTCCCGCCTGCGTCGTCGTCCGCCTCCACCCTCAGCAGCAGCACCTCCGCGTCCTTCGCCGCCCGCTCCCCCTCCCCGAGGAGCGCTCCCGCGCACAGCACGGCCCGGGCCCCCGAGTGCCGCAGGATGTACGCGATCTCCTCCGCCTTCAGCAGCGTGTTCACCGGTACGACGGTCGCGCCGAGCGCGAGGACACCGAAGTACACCGCCGGGAAGACCGGCGCGTTGGGCAGCAGCAGCGCGACCCGGTCGCCGGGGCCGACGCCTCGGGCGCGCAGCGCCGCCGCGTACCGGCGTGCGGCGAGCCAGAGGTCGCCGTACGAAATGCGTCGGTGGCCGGCCACCAGCGCCGTGCGGTCGGGACAGCGCGTCGCGGAGTCCGCGAGCACATCCGCCGCCGAGAGCGTGGCACCGCCCCTCATCGGCTCGGGCCGCGCATTCCGGCACGGCCGGAAAAGGCCTTACAAATCCACGGGAAGGAGATTTCACATTCGGTCATCGATGCTCCGCTTTTCGTGCGAACGCGCACTGTGCAGGGACCGCAGCGCATCCTACGATGAGGCGCGGCGGAGGGAAAGCGACAGAGAGCGAGTATGAGACATGTCCGAGTACATGGATTTCTTCGCACGCCTTACGCAGGAGACGTCCGAGCGGAAAAGGGAGTTCCTGGAGCTCGGCCGCATCGCGGGCCGCTTCCCGGCGGCCGACACGGTGCACCATGGCGAGATCTCGATCTGGTGCAGCAACGACTATTTAGGTATGGGCCAGCACCCGGACGTTCTGGCGGCGATGAAACGTGCCGTCGACGAATGCGGGGCCGGCTCCGGCGGTTCGCGCAACATAGGCGGGACGAACCGCTACCACGCCGCATTGGAGGCCGAACTCGCCGCGCTGCACGGAAAGGCGGACGCGGTCCTGTTCACCTCCGGGTATTCCGCCAACGAGGGCGCCCTCTCCGTGCTCGCCGGCCGCATCGACGACTGTGCCGTGTTCTCCGACCAGTTGAACCACGCGTCCATCATCGATGGTTTACGGCACAGCGGAGCCCAGAAGTTCATCTTCCGGCACAACGACTGCGCGCATCTCGAAGAACTGCTGTCCGGTGTGGATCCACACCGGCCCAAACTCGTCGTGACGGAGTCCGTGCACTCGATGCGCGGCGACATCGCGCCACTCGCGGAGATCGCCGACATCGCCAAGCGGTACGGGGCGGTGACGTTCCTGGACGAGGTGCACGCCGTCGGCATGTACGGCCCCGAGGGAGCCGGCATCGCGGCGCAGGAGGGCCTTGCACCCGCGTTCACCGTGGTCATGGGGACGCTGGCCAAGGGCTTCGGGATGACCGGCGGCTATGTCGCCGGGCCCACCGTTCTGATGGACGCGGTCCGGGCCTTCGCCCGCTCGTTCATCTTCACCACTGCACTGCCGCCCGCGGTGGCGGCGGGCGCGCTCGCCGCCGTGCGGCATCTGCGTGGCTCCCAGTGCGAACGTGAGCGGCTCGCGGTCAACGCCGCCCTGCTGCATGGTCTGTTGCGGGACACGGGCATCCCCTTCCTGTCCGATCAGACTCATATCGTGTCGGTCCTCGTCGGCGAGGACCGCCTGTGCAAGACGATGTCGGCGTTGCTGCTGAAGCGGCACGGCGTCTACGTACAGGCCATCAACGCGCCGAGTGTGCCGGCGGGCGAGGAGATCCTCCGGGTGGCGCCCTCCGCCGTGCACGAGGCCGACGACGTCCGCCGGTTCGTCGAGGCGCTGGACGGCATCTGGACCGAGCTGGGCGCGCCGCGCGGCTGAGTCCCACCGCCACCGTCCCGAGTTCACGTCACCCCTGTCCCGGGTTCACCGCGTCTCTGTCCCGGGTTCACCGCGTCTCTGTCCCGGGATCGCCCTGCCGCTGTGCCGGGTTCGCCTGGATCCGGCGCATCTCGGCGGACTCGGCCAGTACTTCTTCCCAGGTCCCCACCGCGTCCACGCGCCCGTCCTTCAGTACCACGACTCGGGCTGCCGCGCGTAGCAGAGCGGGCCGGTGCGACACCGCGAGGACGGTGACCGAGCCGTCCAGCAGTCGCGTCCACAGGAGTCGCTCGGTCACGGGGTCCAGGGCGCTGGAGACGTCGTCCAGGACCAGGAGCTGGGGGCGCCGGGCCAGCATCCGGGCGATCGCCGTCCGCTGGAGCTGACCGCCGGACAGCCGCAGGCCCCGCGGACCGACGACGGTGCCGGCGCCGTCCTGCATGGCCGCCACGTCGGGGGCGAGGACGGCGATGTGCGCCACGTCCTCGAAGATCCTTTCGCCGCCGCCAGCGCCACCCTCGTCGCCCAGGCCCAGCAGGACGTTGTCGCGCAGCGTTCCGCTGAACAGGCGCGGATCCTGGGGCGTGTAGCCGCACCGCGGGGGCACCAGGAAGCTCGCGGGATCGGCGATCGGTTCCCCGTTCCACAGCACAGTGCCCCGCTCGAGCGGCAGCAGTCCCAGGACGGCCCGTATCAGCGTCGACTTGCCCGCGCCGACGCCGCCGGTGACCACCGTGACGGAGTGACGTACGACGGTCAGGTCGACGTCCTCGACACCGCGCTCCGCACCGGGATGCCGTGCGGTCAGCCCACTTACGGTCAACTCCCTCAGCTCGGGAACCCCTTCGGGAACGGGCGCCGGTTCCTCAGCCGGCGTCCGTGGCCGCTCTCGGAGAAAGTCCGCGATCCGGTCCAGTGCCACCGAGACCCGCTGCAGTCGCACCGAAAGGATCCCGATCGAGGCCAGCGCCTCGGCGAGGATCTGCAGATAGAAGGTGAACAGCGCCAGGTCCCCGACGCTGAACGTCCCGGTGTTCGCCCGGCCCGCCGTCAGCAGCAGTACGACGCCGACGCCGAGGGGGGCCGCGTTGCCGATCACGGTCCGCTGCACGCCCGCGAACAGTTCCTCGCGCACCGCCGCCTTCGCCCGCACGGCGTTCAACCGGTCGATGTGCGCGGCCACATGGTCCTCGGCGGCGGCCGTCTGTACTGCCTTCACGGCCCCGACCGCCTCCCGCAGGGCACCCGCGACCTCGGCCGACGCGGTACGAGTGGCGCGCCGGAGGCGGAGGAACCGGCCGTGGACCGCCGCCGTGACCACCGTGATCAGGACCAGCAGCGCCAGCAGCGCGCTCGTGACCACCGCGTCGATCCGCATCATGACGGTGACGGAGACGACGACGAACAGCCAGTGCGCGAGGTTGGTGGGTGCCCAGGCCACGAAGAAGCCCGTCTCGTCGACGTCCTCGCCCACCACCCGCAGCCCCTCCCCCGGAGCGGTACGGGCCGCGGCTGCCCGCCCGCGCAGGGCGGAGCCGAGCAGTTCCCGCCGCAGCCGGGCCGTGGTGCCGTACTGGACCCGGGGCTCCAGCCGGTTGATCATCACGCCGAACTGGAGGCACAGCCGTGCCCCCTCGATCGCGGCCACCCAGGCGATGAGCAGCCAGACCCCGCCTCCGGCGCCCATCGCGTCGAACAGCCGCTGGAACAGCAGCCCCACCGCCAGAGTCCCGGCCCGCAGCAGCACCCACAGCCCGGTCAGCGTCCAGTACGCGCCCGCCGAACCGCGCAGCACGCCCCCGAGCCGCCCGAACGTGCCCCGTCCGTCGATGTCGGCCACCCTCCCGCCCCGTCAGCCGGCGCGCAGCAGTTCGTGGAAGCGCGAGGTGGGGTCCGCCGCGAGCACGGTCTGCTCCCCGTGTTCGACCACCGACCCCGCGTCGAGGACGAGGACGCGGTCCACGTCGCGCAGCGCGTGCGGCCGGTGCTGGACCACGACGGCGGTCCGCCCCTGGAGCAGCCGCTCCACCGCGGGCATGAGCAGCCGCTCGGTGTGCGGGTCCAGCCGGGCCGTCGGCTCGTCCATCAGGACCACGGCCGGATCCCGTAGGAACACCCTGGCCAGCGCGAGGAGTTGCTCCTGACCTGCGGACATCCCCCGCGCTCCCGCGCCCAGCACGGTGTCCAGACCATCGGGCAGCTCGCGCACCCAGTCCGTGAGCCCGGCCTCGTCCAGCGCGGCGCTCACCCGGCGGTCGCCGACGGAGTGGTCGAAGAAGGTGAGGTTGTCGCGGAGTGTGGCATGGAAGATCTGCACCTCCTGGGTGACCAGGGCGACCCGGCTGCGCAGCATCCGGGGGTCGAGTCCGGCCACGTCCTGGCCGCCGACTTCGACCCTGCCGCTGACCGGGTGGTGCAGCCCGAACAACAGCCGGACGACGGTCGACTTGCCGCTCCCGGTACGGCCGACGATGCCGAGCCGTTCGCCGGGGCGCAGCCGGAAGGAGACGTCACGCAGCACCGGTTCACCGGGGTCGTACCAGAAGGACACCCGGTCGAGTCGGGCGCCCAGCGGTCCCGCAGGCAGCCGGCGGGTGCCGGTGCGCACGACGTCGTCGTCCTGGCGCAGCAGCTCCTGGAGGCGCTGCACACCGACCGCGGCCTCCTCCAGGTCGTGGAAGCGGGTGGTGACGGCCAGCAGCGGGCGGCGCAGCAGCATGGCGTACGACAGGCAGGCGAAGGTGGTCCCAGTGGAGATCTGCCCGCGGTCGTGCAGCCACACGCTGACGGCCAGGGCGAGGACCACGCTGGCGGTGGACAGGCCCTGGACCGTGGCGGGCCAGCGCACGGAGACCTGAGCCGCGCGGCGGACCCGCCGGTACAGCTCGGCCTGCCGGGTCTCCAGGGCTCGCAGGGTGTGGGCGGAGGCTCCGTTGGTTCGCAGGTCGTCGGCGCCGGCGAGGCGTTCCTCCAGGAAGCCGAGGAGTTCCGCGGAGGAGGTCTGCCGGGCGGCGACGAAGGGCATCGCCCTGCCCACGAGCCGGCGCAGCAGCAGGAGGGTGCCCCCGGCGAACGGCGCGAAGACCAGGGCCAGTCGCCAGTCGAGCTGGAACAGGGCGGCGAGGATCCCGACGACGAGCAGCATCTGGGCGAGTACTTCCAGGACCAGCGCGGACATCACCGCGGCGAGTCTGGTGACGTCGCCGTCGACGCGGTCGACGAGTTCGCCGGGCGGGTGTTGCTGGTAGAAGCGGGAGGGCCGGCGCAGACAGTGGGCCACCAGGTCGGCACGCAGCCGGTTGGTGGTGCGCCAGGCGAGCCGCGCGGCCACGGCGTCGCAGCCGATGGTCACCACGAGCAGCCCGAGGGCCGCCGCCAGGTACCAGGCGGCGACCGCGAGCAGGACGCCGGAGGGGCTGTGGGACAGTGTGTGGTCGATGAACCGTCGCAGCATCTGGGGTGCCACCAGCTGGAGCCCGATGCCCAGCGGGACGAGCACCGCGAGGAGGAGGACGGACGGCCGTTCCCCGCGCAGATAGCGGAACAGTACGGAGAGCTGCCGTAACGGACTGCCTGCCAACGCGTTCCTCCCCCGGGCGGCGGAAGGCCTCAGCTTAAAGTCCGTTCCCGGCGGTGGGAATGACACGTGCACCGGTGGACCGGTCACACTCGGTCTCTGTGCCGGGAGGAACCCGGGAATGACTCATCCGCATGCGGAATACGACCTGCCACTTGGTGCCGGATCGATTTGGTCCGAAACGCCGTTGCTGCCGATTCCTCGCGCTGTTAGACTCCACGGGTCTTCTGGGCAATTCGCCTTGCACGCCGTCGCTGCGCACCAAGCAATCTCGGCCATATTCTGCCGGCACTCCGCACGTCCGAGCCAGCCGAGTTCCCGTATCCGCAGTGGACCGGCGCCCGGAGACAGCACCAGCACGGAGCACCGCCTTGAATGACCGGATGCCAACGGAACCAAGGGGGATTCGCCATGTCGGGTGACGCGCACGACGGGGTTCAGACCGCGGGAAAAGCAGTGGTCACCGGTGCCGCGGGTTTCATCGGCTCCCATCTTGTCGAGGCGTTGCGGCGCAGCGGCACAAACGTGGTGGGCATCGACCGGAAAGCGAGCTGGGCCACCGGTGAGATTTCGCCGTCCGCGGAGCTGGGGTCTCTCCAGGCGATCCGCGCCGACCTCGTCTCCGCAGATCTTTCGGCTTGTCTGGAAAATGCCGCCACGGTCTTCCACTTAGCCGCATTACCGGGTGTGCGTCCGTCCTGGACACAATTCCCGGAGTATCTCCACTGCAACGTGCTGGCCACCCAACGCCTCATGGACGCCTGCGTCCGTGCCGGAGTGCCCCGCGTGGTGATGGCCTCGTCCTCCAGCGTGTACGGCGGCGCGGAGGGCACCATGAGTGAGGACGACCTCCCTCGCCCGCTGTCCCCCTACGGCGTCACCAAACTCGCCGCGGAACGGCTCGCCCTTGCCTTCGCGGCCCGCCGCGACGCCGCCCTGGCGGTGAGCGCCCTGCGGTTCTTCACCGTCTACGGCCCCGGCCAGCGCCCCGACATGTTCATCGGCCGGGTCATCCGCGCCACCCTGGAGAACAAACCGATCGAGGTCTATGGCGACGGCACCCAGATCCGCGACTTCGTCCACGTGTCGGACATCGTGCGCGCGCTGATGCTCGCCGCGACAGGAGCGGAGCAGGGCAGCTGCGTCCTGAACATCGGCACGGGACGTGCCGTGTCGATGAACGAGGTCCTGGCGCTGACCGGCGAGCTGACGGGCAGGACGCCCGACGCACGGTACGGTCCGGCGCGCATCGGCGACGTACGCTCCACGACGGCCGACGTCGGACGGTCGCGGCACCACCTCGGCTTCACCGCGCGCACGAACCTGCGGGCCGGGCTGGCCACCCAGATCGAGTGGGCCAGGCAGTCGCTCGCCCCCACGCCACCGCACGAGAGCGCCTCGTCGGCCCGGATGGCGCCCACTCACCGGTCGTAGCCGGAATGTGCGGCTTCGTGGGATTCAGTGACATCAGCGGTGGCCAGGAGGCCGCCCGCTCCACGGCCGAACGGATGCTCGACGCGGTGGCGCACCGCGGCCCCGACGGCAGCAGCTGGTGCCACCACCGCGGCGTGACCTTCGCGCACTGTGCCCTGACCTTCGTCGATCCCGACCGGGGCCGGCAGCCGTTCGTCTCCGCGAGCGGCGCCACCGCGCTCGTCCTCAACGGGGAGATCTACAACCACGAGGAGCTGCGCCGCGAACTGCGTGCCACGGGCGCCCGGTTGCGCACGGCCGGCGATACCGAGGTGCTGGTGGAGCTGTACGAGCGGTACGGCATGAAGGTGCTGGAGCGGCTGCGCGGCATGTACGCCTTCGTGCTGCACGACGCCCGCACCGCGACGACCGTGCTGGTCCGTGATCCGATGGGCAAGAAGCCGCTCTACTTCACGCGGGTCCCCGGCGGGATCGCCTTCGCCTCCGAGCTCACCGCGCTGCTGCGCCATCCCCACGCCCCGCGCACCCCGGACGTGCGGGCCCTCGCCGGCTATCTGACGCTCCAGGCGTTCTGCGCGCCCGGCTCGGCCGTGACCGGCGTGCACAAGGTCCGCCCCGGCAGCTACCTGGAGCACTCCGAGGGCCGACTGCGCGAGGTGGAGTTCTGGCGGCCCCGATTGACGACGGCCGCACGAACGCCGGACCGGCGGGAGGCCGCCGCACGCTTCGATGAGCTGTTCCGGACCGCGGTCGCCCGCCGGGTCACCAGCACGGAGCACCGGCTCGGGGTGCTGCTGAGCGGGGGCCTCGACTCCAGCGCGGTGGCCGCCGTCGCCCAGCAACTGTCGCCGCGGCAGCCAGTGTTGACCTTCAGCGCGGGGTTCGAGCAGCCCGACTTCGACGAGAGCGCGCACGCCCGCTCGGTCGCCCGGCACCTGGGCACCGAGCACCACGTCGTCCGCATCGGCGGACGTGATCTCGCCGACGTGGTGGAGTCGGAGTACGCCCGGGCCGACGAACCCCTCGCCGACCCCTCCCTGCTGCCCACCCGCATCGTCTGCCGGACGGCACGGCAACACGTCCGCGGGGTGCTCACCGGGGACGGCGCCGACGAACTGCTCCTCGGCTACCGGTACTTCCAGGCCGAGCGGGCGATCGAGCTGCTGCTGCGGCTGATGCCGGCCCCTCGCCTGGAAGCCCTGGTCCGGGCCCTCGTGCGCAGGCTGCCCGCACGGTCCGGCAATCTGCCCGCCGCCGCGGCCCTCGGCCTGCTGGCACGCGGGCTGCGCGCGGCGCCCGAGCACCGCTTCTACCTGTCCACGGCCCCCTTCGGCCCGGCGGAACTACCCGGCCTGCTACGCCCGGACGCCGGTGCGGAGCTGGCCGGACACGACCCCTTCGCCGAGGTCTCCCGGCTCCTGGACGGCCAGCCGGGCCTGACGGATGTGCAGCGCAGCCAGCTCGCCGTCGTCGCCCACTTCCTGCGCGACGTGATCCTCACCAAGACCGACCGCGGCGGCATGCGCAGCGCCCTCGAACTGCGCTCCCCCTTCCTCGACCTGGACCTCGTCGAGTACGGCAACGCGCTGCCCACCGCTCTGAAACTGCACCGCTTCACCGGCAAGTACCTGTTGCGCCGAGTCGCCGCCGACTGGCTGCCGACGGACATCGTGCGGCGCACCAAGCTCGGCTTCCGCGCCCCGCTGGCCGCCCTGTTGCGCGGCGAGTTGCGCGCGCTGCTGCTGGACACACTCTCGGCACCCGCCCTCGACCGTGGCGGGCTGTTCGACTCCGGTGCCGTGCGGCTGCTGACCGACGACCACCTCAGCGGCCGGCGCGACACCTCGCGCAAGCTGTGGGCGCTCCTGACGTACCAGCTCTGGTACCAGGCGCTTCCCACGCAGACCCCGTCCTCCGCGTGCCTCGACCTCACCGAGGAGCCTCACCGTGCGCCCTGACCGCCCGCACATCCAGGTACTGTCCCCCCGGACCTGGGGGGAGTTCGGCAACTACCTCGCCGCCACCCGGTTCTCCCGGGTGCTGCGCGGCACCGTCGACGCGGAAGTGACCCTGCTGGAGGCGGAACCGATCCTGCCCTGGCTGGGCGAGGCCGGTGCCGAGATCCGCACGATCTCCCTGGAGAGCCCGGACGCGACCGTCCGCACCCGGCGCTACATGGCCCTGATGGCCCGCCTCCAGGAACGTTTCCCCGCGGGTTTCGAGACCGACCCCGCCCCCGAGCAGATCACCGAACTGGCCCCGCTCATCGAGCACCTGCGCGCCACCGTCCCGGACGTGATCGTCGGCACGAAGGGCTTCGTCGCGCGGCTGTGCGTGGCCGCCGTACGACTGGCGGGGATGCGCACGCGGGTCGTCAGCCATGTCACCAACCCGGGGCTCCTCCAGCTGCCGCTGCACCGCACCCCGTATCCCGACCTGACGCTGGTGGGTTTCGCCTGGGCGAAGGACCATCTCCTCGCGCACACCGGCGGTGATCCGGACCGGGTGCAGGTGGTGGGCCCGCTGGTCGCGCAGCACGACCTGCGCAACTTCATGACCAGCGAATCCGCCGCTCCGGCGGCCGGGCCCTGGGGCGGGGACACCGACTCCGGCCGCCCCCGGCTGATCGTCTTCTGCAACCGCGGCGGCGACGTCTACCTGGAGCTCGTGCAGCACATCGCCGCCAGGCACCCGGACACAGACCTGGTGTTCGTCGGCTACGACGACCCCGACCTCGCCCGCCGCGCCGCCGCCGGTGCCGAGCGACTCGCGCACTGGCGGTTCCACAGCCGGCTCACCCAGGCCGAGTACTTCGACTACATCGACCGCGCGTCCAGGTCTCCGTACGGTCTGCTCGTCTCGAAGGCGGGACCCAACACCACGCTGGAGGCGGCCTACTTCGGGATTCCGGTGCTCATGCTGGAGTCGGGGCTGCCGATGGAGCAGTGGGTGCCGGGTCTGATCCACGAGCACCGTCTCGGCCAGGCCTGCGCCGCGCCCGCGGACCTGTTCCGTACCGTCGACGACTGGCTGACCGACCCGTCGGCGATCGAGGAGCACAAGAAGAGCGCGATCGCCTTCGCCGGGTCCGTGCTCGACCAGGAGGCGGTGGCCCGTCGGATCGGGGCCGCCGTGCGGCCTCTCCTGGACGCCCGGTGAAGCCCCGCGTCCGGCTCGTCGCCACACCGGACGGGGTCCGGGTCGAGGGCGACAAGGAGGCCCGGCTCGGACGTCCCCTCGGCGGGGCCGCGCTGGCCGAGGGCCCGCCGCCGGAGGGCGTCTTCGCCGCCTGGGAATGGGACGGCGAACGCCTTCTCGTCCGCAACGACCGGTACGGCATGCACCCCCTGTACCACCGCACCGACGCTCACTCCCTCACGCTCTCCCCCGATCCGCTCGCCCTGCTGCCGCCCGGCGAGAGCGCCGAACTCGACCATGACGCGCTGGCCGTCTTCATCCGGCTCGGCTTCTTCCTCGGCGAGGACACCGCGTTCACCAGGATCCGCGCGCTGCCCCCCGCCGCCACGCTGACCTGGACCCGCGACGGGACGCGGATCCGTTCGGCCGCGCCCGCCGTGCCGAAACCCGCGGACCTCACACGCTCGCAGGCCGTCGACGGCTTCATCGAGCTGTTCCGCGCCGCAGTAGCCCGCCGGCTGCCCACCGAGCCGTACGTCCTTCCGCTGAGCGGCGGCCGGGACTCCCGGCACATCCTGCTGGAGCTCTGCCGCCAGGGCGCGCCGCCGCACCTGTGCGTCAGCGGCGCGAAGTTCCCCCCCGACCCGGGTGCCGACGCCCGGGTCGCCGCCCACCTCGCCGGGCGCCTGGGCCTGCCGCACCGCACCGTCCCCCGGCCACGCTCGCAATTCCACGCGGAGCGCATCGCCAACCCGGCACAGAGCATGGGGACCTTGGACGGCGCCTGGACCCTGTCCCTGCTGGCCTTCCTGCGCCGCCACAGCGGCCTCTGGTACGACGGGATCGGCGGCGGCGAGCTGGCCCAGAACCCCAGCATCGAGCTGATCAGGAAGAACCCGTACGACGTGACGGACCTGCCGGGCCTCGCAGACCGGCTGCTGGCCTCCGGCCGCACCGGAGCACACGTCGAGCACCTCCTCGGCCGCCGAACCCGTGCCCTGTGGAGCCTCGAACGGGCCCGGGACCGCCTCGTGCGGGAACTGGCCCGGCACGCCGACGCCGCCTTCCCGCTCGGCTCGTTCTTCTTCCACAACCGGACCCGGCGGTCCATCGCCCTCGCCCCTTTCACCCTGGGCGACGGCCACGCGGTGATCCACACCCCCTACCTCGACCACGCGCTCGTCGACCACCTCGCCTCGGTGCCGCACCGCCTGCTGATCGACGGCACCTTCCACGACCAGGCGCTGCACAAGGCGTTCCCGGAACACTCCGGCCTGGGGTTCGCCGCCGCCGTCCCACAGCGCCACGGGCCCGCCCTGGTCGGGCACCGGCTGGCGTACCTCACCCAACTGCTCGCCCACACGCTGCGCGCCGAACCGGACTGGTGGCACAGCCGCGACCGGGTCCTGCAGCGGCTACTGGCCGCGGGACGCGGCCGGGGAGCGCCTCGGCGCGTCAGCCGGCTCCAGCCGCTGGCCCTCTACCTGCTCCAGCTGGAGTCCCTCGCGGCAGGGAGAACCGCCTGAGTCCGCACGACCACACCGCCCGCACGACCCCAGAAGGAGGGGACATCATGCGCAAGACACTGCCCGTCATCAGCACCGGTGCGACGGCGGGGACCGCGTCGGGCGGCTGCTCGACGACCGTCGCCGAAACACCGGCCCGCCCGGGCCTGCCGCGCTGGCGCAAGCGGAACCTGCGGATCGCGCTGGTGCGCCACCACGACCTGTGTCTCAACACTCGTCAGATCACCCAGATCCAGAAGCGGGCCGGCGTCCTGCCGCACCTCGGACTGGGCTACATCCACACCGCGCTGAAGTCGGCAGGCTTCCACCACGTCATCCAGGTCGACACCCCGGCCCTCGGCCTGGACAGCGAAGGACTGCGCAAACTGCTCGCCGACTTCGCACCCGACCTGGTCGGCGTCAGCACCACCACGCCTGGCCTGCCCGGCGCCGTCGAGGCCTGCCAGGCAGCCAAGAGCACCGGCGCCAAGGTCATCCTCGGCGGCCCGCACACCGAGGTCTACGCGCACGAGAACCTCTTCCACGACTGCATCGACTACGTCGGTGTCGGCGAAGGCATCACGATCATGCCGCAGCTGGCCGAGGCCCTGGAGCAGGGCGAGAAGCCGGAGGGCGTTCCGGGCCTGGTGACCCGCGAACACGACGGCGGCGCCGCGCCGATGGTCAACCTGGAAGAGGTCGGCTGGCCCTCCCGCGACGGCCTGCCGATGAACAGCTACTACTCGATCATGGCTCCCCGGCCGTTCGCGACGATGATCTCCAGCCGGGGCTGCCCCTTCAAATGCAGCTTCTGCTTCAAACAGGCCGTCGACAAGAAGTCGATGTACCGCTCCCCCGAGGACGTCGTCGGCGAGATGACGGAGCTGAAGGACCGGTGGGGGGTGAAGGAGATCATGTTCTACGACGACGTGTTCACCCTGCACCGCGGCCGCGTCCGGGAGATCTGCGAGCTGATCGGCGAACAGGGCCTGAAGGTGCGCTGGGAGGCGCCGACCCGGGTGGACCTGGTGCCGGAGCCGCTGCTGAAGGCGATGGCGGGGGCGGGCTGCACCCGGCTGCGGTTCGGCATCGAGCACGGCGACCCGGAGATCCTCAAACGGATGCGCAAGGAGAGCGACATCGAGAAGATCGAGCGGGCCGTCACCTCCGCACACGAGGCGGGCATCAAGGGTTTCGGCTACTTCATCGTCGGCTGGCTCGGCGAGACCCGGGAACAGTTCCGCGCCACCGTCGACCTCGCCTGTCGCATCCCCCTGGACTACGCGAGCTTCTACACCGCGACCCCGTTGCCGGGCACCCCCCTGCACACCGAGTCGGTGGCCGCGGGGCAGATACCGGCCGACTACTGGGACCGGTTCGTGCAGGGCGAGTTCGACGCGCGGATCGGATACCTGGTGCCCGACGCCCAGCGCCGCGCCCAGGCCGCCTACCGCGCGTTCTTCCTGCGCCGCTCCATGGCGAAGCCGTTGCTGACCCACATGGCCACGACCGGCCAGTGGCGCAACACGCTGGACGGCCTGCGCAGTCTGGCCCGGTCGACCTCCAACACCGACCGTGACTTCTGAGACCGCCCGCCCGTCCGCGCCGGTTCGGCCGGGCCCTCCCGTCCGTCTCAATACGCCACTGCCCGCCCACGGACGGCGGCGGCGCGGTGAACCGTTCCTCGCCCACCACGTCCGCGGGACCATGGCCCGCGGCTTCCGCCCCCCGCCGTCCTGGTCGGTGCCGGTACGTTACGTCCTGCCCGACGGACCCTCGGGCGAGACGCCCCCCGTCTCCCAGGCCCGGGCCGCCGCCACCCTGCGCCCCGGCTCTCCCGCCCTCGCCCTGATCGCTCCGACCTGCGTGGCCCGCGGCACCCTCGCCGAACAGGAGAAGCGCCTCGACGCCCTGCTGGACCGCGTCGCCGAGCTGGCCGAGGACCAACCGGACACCCCCGCCGTGCTGTTCGTCGGAATGCAGTGGTTCTCGGCCGAGGAGAAGGACGAGTCCCTGCGGCGACTGCGGGCGCTGCTGCGGCAGGCCCGCAGCCGACTGCCCCACCTGCCCGTGTGCGGTGTCTCCCTGCCCGGTCCGGGCAAGCCCCGCACGCTGAACGCGGCGATCGAGGTGGCCGAACTGCTCGGCTGCGCGGGCATCGGCTGGGTCGACGACGACGTGACCCTGGACCCGGGTTGCCTGTCGCGGATGGTGCGGGACTTCCAGGCGGCCGGCTGCCGGGGCGCCGTGGGCGCCACGAAGATCCCGCACACCAAGGAGTTCGCCACCTCGCGCCTGCTGACCCGCGCGAAGGCGATCGCGGCGCCCGCCACCAACTACCCGCACGGCTGCTGCATCCTGGTCGCCACCGACGTCCTGTCCGGCGGCCTGCCCGGCCGGTACGTCTCGGACGACGGTTACGTCTGCTTCCGGCTGCTCGATCCCGCCCTGCCCGACCCACTGGCCTGGCTGCGCCTGGTACCGGACGCACGCTGCCACTACTACGTCGCCGGACCCGCGGGCGAGACCCGGCGCAGGATCCGCAGGCTCCTGCTCAACCACCTCGTCGACCTCGCCGACTGGCCCCTGCCCGTGGTCCGCCACTACTTCCGCCACATCCTCTTCGCCGGCCTGTGGCCGCTGACCGGCTTCGACAGCGCCGACGGACGGCGGCGCGGCCTCCAGAAGGCGCTGATCAAGTGGCTCTACTTCGCCTGGTTCGCGGGGGTGGGGACGGAGCTGTACCTGCGCGGGCTGACCGGACGGCCGCTGCGTGCCGTCGAGTGGGCCCCGTACTCGGCCGTCAGAAGCCCCCTCACACCCGCTGACCAGGAGCGCTGATGAAGGTACTGTCTCTCCACTCCGCCGGCCACGACACCGGCGTCGGCTACTTCGAGGACGGACTGCTGGTCTTCGCCGTCGAGACCGAACGGCTCACCCGCGTCAAGCACGACCACCGCTGCGACGTCGCACTGGAGCACGTGCTGTCCCAGGAGTGCGTGGACACCGACGGGATCGACCTGGTGGCGGTCAGCACACCGGTCCGCACCTCCCTGTTGCGGATCCCGGACCTCGACCAGGCCATGCGGCGCATCAACGCCGGAGCGCCGCACCACCGGACCACCTGCGACCTGCTCGGCCGGCGGGTGGACTGCGTGGTCGTCACGCACGAGGTCTCGCACGCCGCCCTCGCCGCCCACTACGCGGGCCATGAGGACGGCACCCTCGTGCTGGTCAACGAGGGCCGCGGACAGCTCACCCGCAGCTCCCTGTTCCGGGTCGAGGAGGACCGCCTGGAGTGGATCGCGAAGGACCCGTTGCCCTGGTACGGCAACGGCTTCGGCTGGACGGCGATCGGCCACCTGCTGGGCTTCGGCAAGAGCCCCAGCGTCGCCGGCAAGGTGATGGCGCTCGGCGGCTACGGACAGCCGCACGCCCGCATACGCGAGCAGCTGCAGGCGGTGGATCCCCGGGTGATGCACGATCTGGACCTGGCCGAGCGGGTGCGCGCCGGGCTGGCCGAACGCCCGGAGTTCCGACCCGAGTTCGAGACGGCTGCACACGTCGTCGCCACCTTCCAGGAGCTGTTCACGGAAGCCGTGCACGCCGTGCTCGACCGGCACGTCACCCGTACCGCCACGGGCGTCGGGCCGATCGCCCTCGGCGGCGGCTGCGCACTGAACATCGTCGCCAACTCGGCGCTGCGCGAGGCCTTCGGCCGGGACATCGCCGTCCCGCCCGCCTGTGGGGACGCGGGCCACCTGGCGGGCGCCGGCGTCTACGCCCTCACCTACGTGCTGGGCCACCGGCCCGAACCACTCAGCGTGTACGCCAACGGCACCGGCGAGCCCCGCACCGACGTCCTGGCCGCCCTGGACACCGCGGGGCTGCGGGCCGTTCCGTACGACGCCGCCGCGGTCGCCCGGCTGCTCGCGGACGGCGGTGTCGTGGCCCTGACGCAGGGGGCGGCCGAACTCGGACCGCGGGCGCTCGGGCACCGCTCACTGCTGGGCAACCCTGCCGTGCCGGGGATGCGCAAGCGGATGAGTGAAAGGCTCAAACAGCGCGAGTGGTACCGCCCCTTGGGCGCCGTGATGCGCGACGAGCGGTTCGCCGAGCTCTACCCGGGCGACCGGCCGTCCCCGTACATGCTCTTCGAGTACCGCCTGCCGGAAGGCACCGCCCCGGAGGCCCGGCACGTCAACGGGACCTGCCGCATCCAGACCCTGGGCGCCGACCAGCCGCGGCTGCACGGGCTGCTCGCCTCCTTCGAGGCGCAGACCGGCGTACCGGCTCTGATCAACACCTCGCTCAACGGCCCCGGCCGGGCCATCGCGCACACCGCCCGGCAGGTGCTGGACGACTTCGCGCACAACGACGTCGACCTGTTCGTCTTCGACGACGTGATGGCCCACCGGAGCGAGCCCCGGTAGGGCCTGTCCGGGAGTCGGCGACCGACGGCAACGCGGCGGATGCGTGCCGGACAGGCGTCTGCCCCATGAGCCGCCGGACAGGCCCTCGGCCTGTCCGGCGGTCAGTGCACCAGGTACCGTGGCAGCAGCCGGTCCCGTACGTCGTCGGTGTACAGGCCGACGACGGGCACCAGCCCCGAGGAGGCCGGCTGCTCCCGCACCGCGTCGAGCGCCTGGGCGCGCAGCCGTTCGAGGAGTGCCTCGACGTCCCGTGCGGGAACGGCCCCGGTCCGCATCAGATGACCGAGGTTTCCCTCCCGCTCGCTGTTGCGGTCGTAGTCGGTCAGGTCGTCGGCGATCGTGATGATCGTGCCGAAGGCCTCGGCGAACCGCCGCGCTGGGTCGACGGACTCCTCCTCACGGCCGCAGATCGCGGACAGGGAGCCGTAACAGCCCAGGAAGGTGGCCCCGTAGGTGCTGGCGTTGGCGCACCACTCGTCGAGGTTCTGCGCACGGTGGCTCTTGGTGCGGATCTGGCCGGTGCAGACCGCGGTGAAGTCACGTTCGAGCAGGCCGGTCACGGCGCGAGCGTCAGCGGCGAGCGCGCACATCTCGTGCAGTGCCGTCAGGTGCAGGTGCAGGCACAGACAGGCGAGTTCGACCCGGTCGAGCCCGGTGTCATCGTCCATGAGGTCGTCGAGCAGCTTCATGGCCACGATGTCCATGGCGAGCGCCCGGGCCACCGCGGCGCGCCGCCGCGGTTCGGTGACCCACTCGGTGAGGAAGTGCGGCACTCGCAGGTACAGGCGCAACGCCGCGGTGTGGGCGACGAGTTCGGGTGAGCCCCCGTTGCGGGCGACGAAGTCGGTGACGTGGTCGCGGTTGGCGGACTCGGTGACCAGCATCGACGTGGTGTAGGCCGCGGGCAGTACCGCGGTCACGGCCGGCCCGCCGTGATCTCGGCGAGCGTGGACCGCCAGTCGGCGTGCTCCAGCGCCCCGGCGAAGCCCACATAGTCGGCGCCCGCCTCCAGGTAGGCGCTGACGTGCTCCCGCCGGCGGACGTTGCCGCTGACGAACAGGAGCTGGTCGGGATGCAGCCGCCGCCGGAAGTGGCGGACCACGTCGGCGGGGACCTGGGCGTAGCGGGAGTACAGGTACACCATGTGGAAGCCGAAGCTGCGGGTGATCTCGATGTACCGGTCGATCTGTTCGGTGCTCGTGGTGGCCACCGGCACCGTGCCGAGCAGGTCCTCCGTCTTGTGGTCCTCGCCGAAGGTGAGGGCGACGGTGAGCAGGAGTTCCGGCCAGTCCTCGCGGTCGGCCCGGCCGGGCAGGTTGACCAGCGTCTCCAGGTAGCTCTTCCATACGTAGTAGTCGTCGCGCGAGCCGAGCAGCGCGGGCAGGACGACGGCGTCGGCGCCCCGGGCCAGGGGGAAGCCCAAGCCCTTGCGCGGCGGGAAGTGCAGCAGCACCGGCAGCGAGCTGACCTCCTTGATCGCCGCCACGTACGGGTTCATGCGGAGCTCGAACGACTCGTAGTCGGTGCTGGCGAGGATCAGGGCGGGACAGCCGAGGGCGTCAAGGATCTTCGCCTTCTCCACGGCCTCGGCCTGCGGTACCTTGAACGGGTCGATGATGTGCACGGGCCCGCGCTCGTGGCCCCGCAACCGCTCGAGGACGGCCCCCCGGTTCAGCAGGTGTGGTGCGGCCGGGACTTCTGTTCGCTGGGCCAGCTGCGGTGACGTGTTCACCGGCGTTCTCCCCCTCGTGGTCGGTCGTGGCGCGCTGCGCGCCGTCATGCGAGGTCCGCGCGGCTCGGCTCGGCCGCCGGAGTCACCGCCGCGCTGCTCGTCCTTGCCAGTGCGGCTACGACGGACGCGGTGGTGTAGAGCGCATTGGTGTCCAGGACGACAGAGCCGAGCGCCGCCTTCCCGCGCAGGCCGCGTTCCCAGTGCCGGCGTGCGTCGGGGTCGAACTCCATGGGGCCGGGCACCCGGCACCACGCGGACGGCCGCCAACTGCCGTCCGACTCCTGGGAGTCGATCAGCCAGGAGACCGCCCGGCGGACAGCGTCACGGCCCTCCGGCAGTTCTCCGGCCAGCACGGCGCGCAGCGCGAAAGCGGTGGCGAAGGCGGAGCCGTCCGGCTCCCACTCGGTGCGCACGGCACCGTCGGCGCCGATCCTGGCGGCGGCCCAGCGGGCGGCTGCCCGCACCTCGGGCCGGTCCCCGGCCGGGCGGCCGGCGGTAAGCGCCTCGGCAGCCAGGGCCGTGGGGTACTCGCGGTCCGGCCACCAGTAGGCGGGCCACGATCCGTCGGGCCGCTGGATCTCGCGGAGCCTGGTCAACAACCGTTCACGCACGGGCAGTCGGAGCAGTCCGGCCGCGGCCGAGGTCACGCACGCATGACTCGCGTACCAGGCGTCCCAGCGGGGGGCCACGCGGTCCAGGAAGGGCGCGGCGGTCTGCGGCAGATAGCTGGAGATTCCGCCGTCCTCCTGGAGGTGCGCCGCCACGAAGCGGTATCCCTCGTCGGCGCGGGGGTCGTCCTCGGCGCCCAGCGCCTCGGACAGTCGCAGTACCCAGGAGGTGATGTCGGCGTCACCGGGAACCCGGGGGCAGTAGCCCCAGCCGTCGGTCGGGCCGCGGGCCTGTTTCAGCAGCTCCCAGGCGGACAGCGCCGCTGATCGCCCCGGACCCTCAGGCAATTCCGCGAGTGAGGCCCCGACAAAGGCGGTGGCCCAGAACTGGCCTGGGCCACGGACTTCGTAGTCGTTCCACCAACCGTCCGCATCACATGCGGTCCGGAGGAATTCCGTCGCCCACGAGAGGGCTTGTCCGGCGGATTCGCCGAGAGGTAATCGCTGCGCACCGTTCACGAACTCTCCTATCTGGGAGAGGTGACGAGCCGGGCCACCATGCCGGCGCGTGGACACTGCACCGGCAGGACGATTCCCCAACCCTACACGTGTTCGCATCGGCGAGACAGAGGCATTTCCCCCCGGTGCACCGCACGGACTCGCGCCGGATTCACACGAATTGCATGTGGGTACGTCGCCGCAATCGCACCGACATGACTCCGCCGCTCGCCAGCACCAAGAACGCGGTCACCACGACGGCATGGGCCACGCCCGCGGTGAGGGAACCGCTGCGGGCGCCGTCGACGGCGTACGTGATGATCTCCCGGGTCGACCAGAAGGGCAGCACCTTGGCTGCGTCCTTGGCCGGGTCGATCACCATCTGGGCCCCGATGACCGAGATCAGCAGCAGGGTGCCCTCCAGGTCCCGGGGCACGGCGAGGCCGAGCAACAGCCCGAGTGGAACGGCCACCAGGGTGGTCAGCGCCAGTTCCAGGGCGACCGCCTGCGGGTTCGCCACGTCCTGGTCCACGATCACGACCACGGCGTACAGCCCGGAGATCAGCAGCCCGGCGGTGAGCAGGGCGAGCAGGCGGCCCAGGTACAGATGCCGGGGCCGGAAGCCGGACAGCGTGAGCCGGGGCTCGATCTCCCGGCCGCCGACGGCCGAGAACAGGGCGGCGGTGCTCACCGCGAACCCCACGCCCAGGCTGGCGAACCGGATGGCCTGGCCGGCCTGGTCGTGCCGGCCCAGGTAGAACACCAGCGGCACGAGGAGGAGCAGGCCAAGCACTCCGCGCCGGCGCAGCAGCTCGCGCAGGGTCATCTCGGCCATGCGCAGGGTCCGGGTCATCGGCCCGCCTCCTGCTTCCTGGGGCTGAGGTCCAGCACGTGGTCGACCTGATCGAGCTGGTTGAGCATGTGGGTCACGACGACGATCGCCTTGCCCTGGTCGCGCCAGCCCCAGACGTTCTGCCAGAAGTCCACGTAGGAGCCCCGGTCGAAGCCCTGGTAGGGCTCGTCGAGCAGCAGGACGTCCGGGTCGCCGAGGGCGGAGAGGACGACGTTGAGCTTCTGCCGGGTGCCGCCCGACAGGTCCTTGGCCAGGGTGCTGCGGGAGACCTGCCAGTCGAGCTTGGAGGCGAGTTCGCGCCCCCGGCGGTCGGCGTCCCGGCCGCCCATGCCCCGGCCCGTGCCGAACAGGGTGAAGTGCTCGCGCGGCGTGAGGAAGCCCATGACGCCGGCGTTCTGCGGGCAGTAGCCGAGGCGCCCGGAGATGGTCACCCGGCCCGCGTCCGGCGCGAGCAGCCCGGCGCAGATCTTGAGCATGCTGGACTTGCCGGCTCCGTTGCTGCCCACGATCGCCGCGACCTCGCCCGCGCGCACGACGAGGTCGACGCCGTTCAGGACGCGGTGGCGGCCGTAGCTCTTCACGATCCCGCGCGCGTGCAGCCGGACCTCCCGCCCGTACGGCCCCGGGGCCCCGCCCGACTGCTGTTCCGCCTGTGCGGAATACGTCATGTGTCCCACCTTCCTTCCACCGCCCGCGACGAATGGCGCGGAATGCCGGCCGTCCTGGTTCGTTGTCATTCGGGTCCGCGACTCTTCGCGGAGCCCGCCCGCCGCATCCCGTGGCCGTCAGCCTGCCACACTCGGACGAGCGGATGGCGCACACCCCGGACGCGTACGGAGGGCCGGTAATAAACCAGACGAGCATTTTCAGTCGTTCCCGGGATGCCCATGAAGGGGAACCGTGTGCGACGGCAGCGCAATTCGGCCAGGCTACCGCCCGAATCGCGCGGGCCTGCCCGGTGGATTCACCGCGCCGGTACCATCGCAACCCCGGTATTCAGGCCACACATCGGGAAGTGTGCGGCCGGTCTTGTGATCACTCCAAGGTGGCCGTTACAGTGTGGCCCGTCGAAATCAGCGTATTCAGCACATTGTGCGACCGCGCACGTCGACTGTGAATTCCCCTTCGTCGCGGATATCTGACGAAGGGCCGGAACGGGTGGTGCACGATTCGGCCGACGAAGGGACACGGATGGTCCGGGGCACCGGAAGCGGGCACACCTGGTGGCAACGCGCCGTGGCCCGCGGCTTCGACCCGCTCCCCGCACCGCACGCCCCGGTGACCCTGATCAGGTCGGGAGAGATCCGGCAGGATCCGGCCGACCTGGCAAGCGAACTGCCCTCCGGAGGGCTCGGGGTGCTGCTTCCCACGTACGTGGCGCGCTGCGACCTGACGGCCCACGAGACCGCGCTCCGTCACCTCCTCGACGCCCTCGCCGACGTACGGCACACCCGTCCCGGTCTGCCGCTGACGATCTGGCTGGGCATGCAGTACGGCCCCGGCGAGCACGCGGAGGCTCTCGGCCGGCTGCGGAAGCTGACCAGGGACTCCCCCGTGCCCATCGTCGGCTTCGCGCTGCCGGGCCGGGGAAAGCTGCGGACCGTCAACACGGCCCTGCGACTGTCCCGCCGACTGGGCCACACCGGCTGGCTGTGGACCGACGACGACGTCGAGTTCGGCCCCGGCTGTCTCGCCCGGCTCGTCGACCGCTTCCACGAACGCGGCTGCGCCGGCGCGGTCGGCGCCCACCTCGTCGCCCTCCCCCGTACGTCCGCCACGTCGCGGACGATGGACCGCATCTCCGGCGTCACCGTGCCGCCCGGCGCCTACCCGGCGGCTGCCTGCATGCTCGTCGCCGGCGACGTCGTGGCCGACGGCATCCCGGCCCGCAGGCTCGCCGACGACGGCTATGTGCTCTTCGAACTCCTCGACCCCGAGGCGGCCGACCCGCTGCACGACCTGGAAGTACTGCCGGACGCCCGGGGCAGCTTCTACCGGGTCGCCCGGACCCGCGACACGCTGCGCCGACTGCGCCGCTCCCTGTACAGCCATGTGACCTGCACGGCCGACTACCCGTGGGCCACTTCACGGAGGTACCTCACCGGCACTCTGTTCCACGGCCTGTGGCCGCTGGCCGCCTGGGACGGCAGCGGCGGTCCGGTCCGGGGACTGAAACGCTGGACCGTCAAGGCCGTCCACCTGACCTGGTTCTGCGCGGTCGCCGCCGGCCTCGCCGTCCGCGGCGCGGCGCACCGCCCGCTGCGGCACGTGTCGTGGGGCGACGACGGCGACTTCCTGAGCCCGGCCGCCGAGGGGCAGCCCGCGGTGACACGCACCGGACCCTGACACGGGACGGCCGCCCGGCACGGCGGCCGCCCGGACGCCGACACAGCCGGCCGCCCGCTGCGGCGGCCCCGGAAGGGAGACGCCGTGCGGACCTCGGCACACACTCAGGCGGCGGTCACCGTCGTCCTGCCGCACTACGACTGCGCGGACTACCTTGGCGCGGCGGCGGCCTCGGTCCTCACCCAGGACCGGACCGACCTCCGCCTGATCGTGGTCGACGACTGCTCCCCCCACGACACGTGGACGGCCGCGTTGCGCCCGTACGCCCGGGACCCGCGCCTGACCGTGCTGCGCACCTCCGAGAACGTCGGCCATCTGCGCATCAAGAACAAGGTCCTGGAACGCGTGGACACGCCCTACGTCGCCTTCCAGGACGCCGACGACATCAGCCTTCCGGGCCGGCTGCGCCATCAACTCGCTGTGCTGGAACGGGGCAAGGCCGACCTGGTGGGCTGCGCCTACGAGTACATCGACGCCGAGGGCCACGGCACCGGCCGCCGCCGGATGCCCCGCAACGGCAACCTGTGGATGCGCCTGGGCCGTTCGACGGTTCTGCTGCACCCGTCGTCGGTCGTGCGCCGCGAGGTGCTGGAGCGGCTCGGCGGCTTCGACGGCACGGTCCGGCTCGGCGCGGACACCGACTTCCACCTCCGGGCGGCCCGGCTGTACCGGTTGCGCAGTGTGCGCCACGTCCTGTACCGCTACCGGATCTGGCCCCGGTCGCTGACCCAGGCGCCCGAGACGGGCTTCGGGTCCGCGGAACGCCTCTCCTACACCGGGGCCATGAACGCCCAGGAGCGCCGCCGCCGCGAGGCGAGGACCCGTGAGGAGCTGCTGCCCCTGCTGGTCGCGCCGCCCAACGACATCGACTTCACGCTGGCCCCGGTCGCGGTGGGCGGGTGACGGTGGCGAGCGCGGAACCGCCCCTGCCCGCGATCGGCGTGGTCGTCGCGGCACCCGAGGGCCGATGGGAACCCGCGGTCGAGAGCCTGCTGCGCCAGTCCCTGCCGCCCGCCACGATCACGGTCGTCACCCCGACGGACCCGCCGCCGTCCCCACGGCCGCACTTCGTGCGCTGCGCTCCCGGCACCGCCGCCGAGGCCTGCGTCGAGGCCGCACGCGTCAACCGGACTCCCTACGTCGCCTTCCTCCACGGCGGTGACCAGGCCCTCCCCGACTGGCTGCGTCATCTGGCCGGGGCGGCTGCCGACGGTGCGGGCCTCGTCCAGTGCGGCACGCTCCGGCTGCGGGCGGACGCGCTGGTCGAGGGCATCACCCTGGCGCCCGGTCTCGACGGTGCCGCGTACGCCGTACGCCGCGAGCTGCTGGGCACGAGCGACCGTTCGGCCACATGGGTCGTGGTGCCGCGACTGCTGGTGCGGCGCCGGACCGACGACAGCGCCGCGACCGTGTCAGCCGCCCGGGCCGCCGGGGCCGGCCTCGTACGGGACGCGCGCCTCGTCCCCGCTGTCCACACGCCGCGCGTGGAGGTGTCCGGACGCGGACGGGCCCCCGACCTCGTCTCCGTCGTGATCCCCGTCCGCGACGGCGCCCTCACGCTCCCGGCGCAGCTGCGTGCACTTGCGTCACAGACCTTGAGCGTCCCCTGGGAGGTCCTCGTCGTCGACAACGGCTCGACCGACGCGACCCGCGAGGTGGCCGAGAAGGCCCGTCCCGACCTGCCCGCCCTGCGCATCGTCGACGCCCACGAACGCCCCGGCGAGAGCTACGCCCGCAACTGCGGCATCGCCGCCGCCCTCGGTGACTTCATCGCCTTCTGCGACGCGGACGACGTCGCCGACCCCGGCTGGCTGGCCGCGCTGACCGAGGCCGCGCCGGAGGCCGACCTGATCGGCGGCAGCCTGGACAGCAGTGTGCTCAGCCCCGCGTACGCCGACGAGCAGCCGGTGCCGATGACCGAGCAGACCGACTTCCTGCCCTTCGCGCGAGGCGCCAACTGCGCCGCTTGGAAGGACGTGCTGACCACAATCGGCGGCTGGGACGAGACCTACCGGGGCGGCGGCGAGGACATGGACCTGTCCTGGCGGGCCCACCTGTGCGGATACCGGGTCGGATACGCCCACGACGCCCGCATGCACTACCGGCTGCGCGCCGAACTCTCCTCCCTGGCCCGGCAGAAGTGGAACTACGGCAGGTCCGGTGCCCGGCTGTACGCCGCCTACCGCCACGCCGGCTTCGAGCGCCGTGGCAACCGGACGGTCCTCATGAACTGGTCGTGGCTGCTCCTGCACACCCCCGACCTCGCCCGCTCCCCGAGCCTGCGCCGCCGCTGGATCCGTTACGGCGCCCGGCTCTCCGGTTTCCTGGCCGGCAGCGCGGAACAGCGCGTCAGATACCTGTGACCGCAGCACCCCGGCTCCCGGCAGCGCGCGCGGCGCAGACCGCCGGTTGTTGACTTTCAGCGGGTGGCTCTCTCACCCCCGATTCTCTCCCCCGCCCCTCAAACCTCGCGAACGCCTGTGTCGTACTCGGGCGCCGACGGACGACCGGGGGGCCGTGTGTACGCCGTTTCCCTGGACGCCCCCTACCCGGACACGGATGCGGGTCAACTCTGCTTCTCGCTGGACCTGACGGAACGTCCGGCACTGTCAGAGCGTCTGGTGTCGCTGGGCGGGCTGGATGTGCGGCTTCGGCTGCTCGGGGCCTCGCACCACGTGAGCTGCGGGACCGCCAGCAGCACCACATGGTCTGCCTCGTTCGGGCCGGGTTCGGTGCCGTCGTGCTTCTCGACGGTCGCGGCGGCCAGTTCGAGCACCGTGTGGTGTTGCGGGGCCCCGCCGGTTCGGGCAAGACGACACTGGCCCCGTGGCTCGCCGTCAGCCGCGCAGAACGACTTCGACGACGAGCTCGCCTTTCTCCGCGGCCGCGTCCCGTTCATCCTTCCGCTCCGCAGCCTGGCGCAGGAGTCCACGCTCCCCACTGCTCACACGTTTCTCGCCATGGCCGGCAGCATGCTGGACGGTGCGCAACCAGAGGGCTGGGTCGATCGGGTCCTGCACAGCGACGCGGCATGGCTCAGGCGAGGGCGCTGGCTGTCTCGGCTCGGAAGTACGCGGCCTCATGGGCGGGCAGAGCGGTCACGATGGTGTCGCGCCGGGCCGCCTGGACGGTCGGGCCAGGGATGGCACCGACTGGGTGCAGGGCCCACAGCGGGCCACGACCGGGCGGGGGTGTCAGCCATTCACGAGGTGACGGGTGCCCGGCATGAAGTACTGGGCGTGCGGCTCCAGATCATCGACGTTGACCGTCTTGATGATCCACCGGCTGCGCAACTCGTCCGGCTTGCGCACCTGCACCACCTCCTTGGCGTGCACGGTGTGGTTGTTGTACGTGATCACGAAGTCGCCGGGCCCGATGAACACACGCTGCTTGAGGGCGTGCAGGGTCTCGGAGACCTTGGGCACGATCGCCCGGGCGGCGTCGGTCACGCCGATCGTGCGGTTCTCGAAGTAGCGCAGGTCGTCCTCGCCGCCGATGATCGGGTGACGGTCGGCCTCGCCCAGCCCCAGGGTGCCGCCCATGACGGTCAGGTCATCGAAGGGCGTGTGGAACTGCGGGCTGCGCAGCAGTTCCAGCTCCTCCTCGGTGAAGGCCGCGATGACGTCGATGTTACGGACGAAGGAGGTGTAGACCTCGTTCTCCGGGTTACTGCGCATGCCCACCATGTACACCTGGTCGGGACGGACGAAGTGGTTGGCCAAGTCCTTGTGGAAGTGGATCGCATCGAGCGCCTTCTGCGACTGGGACGACTGCATGGAGCGCTTGGGGTAGATGTCCTGGAAGACATCGCCGTCGTTGACGTTCAGGTATCCGATCGCCGGGGTGCCGGCGAGCTGGGACAAGAGGGCGAGGAAGCCTTCCGCGATGAACGTCCGCTTCAGTTCGTACTTCGCCTTGACGGGCTCGTCGAAGTCGAAGACCGGTACGTCACAGTCGTAGGAGACGTTCTTCAGGACGACGGCCGGTTCCTTGCGCCGGTCGCGCTCCGCGAGGCCGGATACGTACGAGCGGAAGCGCTCGGGAACGACGCCGTCCTCGATCAGCTTGCCTATCTGGAACGCGTGGGCGTCGTAGAGGCGGTACGGATTGGCCGTCACTGTCCCGATCGCCTCGGCGAGCGCCGCGGACTCCTCGTCGGAGAAGATGAACTCCGGCGTGATCTGCCAGTCGGTGGATGCGTGGGTGGTGCTGCCGGCGGGCGCGGTCGTCATGTATTTCCTCCGTAGTGAGCGGACTGCCAAGGGGCCGGATGACACTCGCGGACTCTGACGGGGGCGGCCTGCCCCCGGCCAGAACCCGGGGGTGGCAGCAACTGGACGGCAGCAATTGGCCAGCTCGGACACACTGTTGAGCCGGAGTGTCGGAGTTCCGAAAGCCGCCTGCGGAACATCTCGCTCCGGTCTCAGGATCTGATACGCCGCTGTGATCTGTTCTGTGTACACGTGCATACTGCGGAGACAGCGTGTGACAGGGAATACACGGGGGAAACCATGCTGCCCGAGCTCGATCAGGTGTGCGTACGGATCTACGCGGCGTTGGTTCGAGCGCCCCACACCACGAAGGACGCGCTACGCGCGCAGACAGGGATCCGCGCAGAGGTACTCGACAAGCACCTGGCCGATTTGCGGGACTTGCGGCTCGCCGTACTGAGCGCGGGTCACTGAGCGCCGCGGACCCCTCAGTCGCGGCCCGGGAGGTGCTTGATCCGGTCGCGGAACAACTGGACGCCGAACACCGGGCGGTCGAAACCGCGTTACACCGGTTCGGTGAACTGCAGGAGAAAATAGCCGAGTTGGGTCCGATCTACAGCGAGGGGCGCAGACGCTCCGCGCAGACGGATGGCCCCGAGGTCCTCATCGGCGCGGACGTGGCCAGCACGGCGATCCTCTCCGCCGCGCTTGAGGCGAAGACCGAGATGCTGATCATGGGCCGCCCGTCGAGCCCGGCGTGCGGGTGCTGACCCAGGACGCCATCCAGCGGGACCTCGCCGTGGCCGAGCGCGGTGTACGGCTGCGCGGACTCTACGCACACACGGCACGGGCTGACCTCGAACTCCGGTCTCACATCGACCGGCTGACGCAGCCGAGCGTCGAAGTCCGCACGATGGCCCACCCCTTCGCCCACATCGTTGTGTTCGGCGAGACCGTGGCCTACCTCATGGACGAGCGCGCTACGGACTCGGGCGGCCAGGCGGACACGTACACCATCGTGACCCGAGACCCTACCGTCATCCATTATCTGCGCAACCTCTTCGAGACGGCCTGGCACGTCGGCACGCCTGTCGACGCCGGGGAGCGCGGCTACGGCGACGCGATCGCGGACGTCCACCGCACGGTCGCGGAGCTGCTGGCCGAGGGGCTCAAGGACGAGACGGCCGCGCGCAGGATAGGTATGTCGGTACGGAGTTTTCGCCGCCACGTAGCGGCGCTCAGCAACGCGCTCCGGGCGGAGAGCCGCTTCCAGGCCGGTGTTGCCGCCGCACACGCCGGAATGCTGCGCAACGTACCGCGCTGAAGTGGAGGCGGGCGGCCGGTACCCCTCGATGAACAGCAGACGGACGCCATCCGGCAGGAGTTCCTGAGCCTTCGTCAGGCGGTCCATAACATCTTCTCGCAGGTGTGTGAAAGTGCCCGATTGGTCTTCCTTGCGTGGGTCGACGGCGATGGGCTCCTGCAGCCGGACATCGAGGGCAAGATCCGTTTGAAGACGGACCCTGGAACGACAGGGTGATGAGGCAGCGCCAGGGCTGGCGCTGCCTCATCACCACCTTCGCCGTCCAGCGCCGAGGGCGGCCTCGATTTCGCCGTCCGCCCCGTAGAGGAGGTCTCTGTCGGCTTCGATGCGTATCTCCCGGCCGCGCACGACCTGTACCTGGGGGCGGTGGGTGTGGGCGCCGGTGTCGAGTTCCTTCATCAGGGCGAAGAACAGCCGGCGCGGCGCGGATCACGACTAATCACTTGATCACGGAAGGGGTCACTTTTCATCGACCGATAGGGGGTCGCGGTTCAAGGAACGGCGACACAGCTCCTGTTCTCTCCGGTACGGCACCTCGCAAGGAGCCGGCCGTGCTCACGGTGCCGAGTCCGTCCGGTCGTCAGCGGCCGAAGTGGACGTGGGCCGCCCAGAGGCCGGGCGACAGCGGGTGCACGGCTCGGACCGCGACGACCGCCTCGTGCAGGGCCCGGGCGGAGACGGTGGCGTCCGGTGGCCTGGTGCCGTCCGCCGTCAGCCGCGCGTAGCAGACCTCGGCGACACGGGCGCCGGTGGTGCCCTGGATCGCCCACAGACTGCCGATGACGTCGCGGTATCCGGCGGTCTGGAAGGCCGCGGTGATGTGCAGCGCCTCGTCGACGAACCTCGGCGCGGTGCCGGTGGTCTCGCAGGCCGAGAGGTAGGCCAGGTCCGCGTGCGGGATGTCGAGGCGCCGGACGTCGGCCACCGTCAACGCCCGTGTCTCGTGGTCGTGGAGCAGCAGTCTGCTGTATCCCCTGCCCCGTGGATCGCTGACGCCGTGGCAGATGAAGTGGGCGACCCGGCAGTGGCCCAGGGCGGTCGTCACCGCGTCCCGGGTCGCGGCGGGGCCGTGCAGGAGCACGGCGTCGGGGAGTAGGCGCTCCAGGGCGGCGCGTTCCTCGGGGGCCGAGCGCAGGGCGGGCGCCCCCGGTGTCTCTGGCAGCGCGACGATCAGCGTGTCCCGTCCGGGAGAAGCCGCGGCGGGCGGCGGCCCGTCGGTCCCGCCCGTACCGCCGGGGCCTTCCGCCCTGCGCGCGTGGGCCAGGGCCCCGATGGTGGGGGTGTAGGAACTGATCGCACGGTCGAGGACCGACGGCCCGCCGCCGGCCTCGTCGTACTGTTCGGCCGCGTGCAACGGCAGGTAGGCCATGATGCCCACCGGACACCACCACAGCCTGGGCGGGGCCGTGCCCCCGGGTGGCGGGGCGCCGATGGCGCAAGCGTCCAGCACGGGTGAGACCACCACGTCCCACAGGTCGCCGAGGACCTGCCGCAGGTCCCGTTGGGCCGCCCTCCGGCCGCCGTAGTCGGGATCGCCGTAAATCCGAGTACAGGCCGACCGCAGCCGTACGACCAGGTCCTGGGCGCGTTCCCATGTCAGTCCGGGCAGTTCGACGGTCTCGACGGGCCGGTTCTCGCCCGGGTGCAGGATGAGCGCGTCGGCGCGCAGCGGGCCCGCGTAGACGGTGACCACGGGGCCCTCGGCGGTCTGGGCGCGCAGTTCGTCGAGTGTGGGCGGCAGCAGGAAGCGTGCGAGGCCGGGATGGGAGCGTCTGATCCGGGCCGACAGCTCCATCCAGTCGTCCGCGAGTTCCTTGTGGCGCCGGGCCGCGGCGTGGTCGGAGAGGGCGGGGTCGAGGCCAGGGCCGGGACCGGTGACTGAGGGCGTGACCGTGTCCGCCGCCCGGGTGCGGGCGCACAGGCCGCGAAACTCCTCGGCGAGGGCCGGGGCGTGGCGCTCTAGAGCTTCCGAGGCGATGCGGAAACCCATCAGCTCTGAGTGGAGCAGCGCGCGTGACTGCTCCAGCAGTTCCAAGGCCCGTCCGGGCTGGCCCGCAGCGGTGGCGGCGCCCGCCGCGTCGGCGGCCAGCCCGGCCACTGATCCGAGGCCGGCTTCCCGGTCCTCGCGGACGAGTTCGCGAGGCGCGAGCCTCGGCAAGAGGTCGACCGCTTGTTCGAAGGCGGCGAGGGCATCGGCGGGGCGTCCGGCCAGGAGCGCAGTGCGGCCGGCCAGCCGCGCGGCCGCGACGCGGTCGCTGACCCGTGCCGCCTCACGTTCGACGACGCCCGTCATCAGCTCGTCGTGCGCCGCTTCGAAGGCCGCGCGGCCCTGTTCAGGCCGAGGATAGGCGCTGCCGAGGGTGAACAGGGCCTGCCCGAGCGTACGGACCGCGGCGGGCATCAGGGTGGACTCCGCGGGCAGCGATGTCACCGCTTCGCGGGCGGCGGCCACCGCTTCCTCGTAAGGTGTCACACCGCCCTGCCCCGCCCCGTCTCCCGCCTCCGTCTCGCACAGGGCCCGCGACAGGACCAGCAGCGCGCCGGGCCGGTCCGGGTCGTCCCCGTCCAGCGCGGCCACCGCCGAGCGGCAGATACCGACGGCCTCCCGCGCGCCGGCCGGGTCGGAGCCGTTCCGGGTCGTGTCCAGCAGCAGTTGGGCCAGGTCGGACAGGTTCCCGGCGTACTGCGGGTGGTCGGGCGGGCAGTCGCGTACGGCGAGCCGTGCCAGCGTGACGGCCTCGGCGAGCGGTGCCGGGTCCTGCTCGAACGCGGAGAGCGTATGCAGGGCGTTGACCAGCCTGTTGATCACCGTCACCCGGGTCGCCCGCGCCTGGTCGGTTGCCGCCAGCGCACGGCGGCCCGCTTCCACGGCCCGCCGCAGGGACGTCAGCTCGCCGTCCCGGTCGTGGCGCAGCCGCAGCGCGAGGCAAAGGTCCGCGAGCGCGGTCGCGGCCATGGGCCCCTCGGACACCTCGCGTGCGACGGTCCTGGTGTGACGGACGTACTCGTCCAGGTGGGCGTCCTCACCGGTGTCGCTATACAGCAGGCGCAGGGACGCAGCGAGACCGGACAGGCACAGGGCTCGGTCGAAGCGGTCTTCCCCGGCGGTTTCCACGGCTTCCCGGGCCGCCGTGAGCGAGGCGTTCATCCGTGTCCGGTCGCCGGTGCGCGCGGCCAGCGCCCGCAGTGCGTCGGCATGGTTGGACAAGGCGACCGCGCGACGCGGGTCGCCAGCGGTGAAGGCCGCGATCGCCGCCGTCCCCATCGCGACCGCCTCGTCCGCGACGCGGCCGTCACCGGTGCGTACGAACAGGGACACCAGCGCGTTCTGCAGGTTGCCCGTCACGATGGCGCGCAGGGAGTCGCAGCGGTCCCGGGTGAGCGTCTCCGCCTCCCTGCCCACGGCCACCGCCTCGTCCAGGGCTGCCCGTTCCCGGATGTCCTCGCCGTACAGCGAGTGCAGGGAGTTGCACAGGTTGGCCATGCGGCCCGGCCGGTAAGGGTCTTGGCGGCCCGAGCGTCGTACGGCTTCCCGGTTCACCTCGACCGCTTCGGCCAGCAGGCGGGTGTCTCCCCGCCGTTGGTGGAGTTCCTCCAGGGCCGCGCCGAGATTCGACAGCAGGGCGACCCGCGACGGCCGTCCGGCCGCCGCGTCACGGTCCCGCGCCGCCCGGCCCGTCTCGACGGCCTCGGCCAGCAGGGCGGTCTCCCCGGTCCGCTGGAACAGGGTGTACAGAGCGCCGGTGAGCTGGAAGAAGAGGGCCTCGGGTGCCTGAGGGTCCGCGACGGCTCTCCTCAGTGCACGTACGGCCTCGTGCAAGGCGTCCGGGTCCTCCGTGCGCCGGTAGGTGTCCAGCAGTTCGCCGATGGACAGCCCGTGCGATGCCTCGGGACCGGTGAGCTCGGGAACGTCCACGTGTTCTCCCCGCTTTGCCGCTCTGTCGGGCTTTCGTCCGACCGGATGACTACGCTTCGTACTGCTTACACCGCGCCCCGCGAGCCGCGGGGCGGAACGTCCGAGTGCGGACGGTCATGACTCGTCGGGCCAGCGGGCCCGTACAGCGACGGAAGCGAGCCGTGTCCATGGAGTTCCTGGCCGAAAGCGCCGAGTCCGGTGCCGAGTTACCTCCGCAGGAGGCCCAACCGCTGGCCGAGGTCGGACTGTACCTGGTGGACGACGTCCGCTCCTGGACGGCGCATCCGACGGGGGCCGCGGTCGGCAACATCGTCTTCCACGGCTGGCAAGTGCGGTCCCTGCCGCGGACGCCCTCCGGGCTGCCGGGCGTCGACGCGTATCTCGTCAAGGCGCGGTACGACGTGGATTTCGACCCGGAGGTGCCGGGGCCGCGCTGGGCGGAGGCGGGCTTCTCGTTCGACGCCGGGGACCTCGTCGTCACCGCGGCGCTGCCTGCCGGCGTGACCAGGCCCGAGCCGGCACAGACCTACGTACTGACGCGGGACCTGGACTTCGCCCTGCCGAAGGCGAACGGCACGGGGGACGAGGACGGCGGCGGTGACGGCCCGCTCACGCGCGTCCCGCTGCCCGCGCTCACGCCGGACATCACCGTCTTCGGCGTCGGGGGACACACATGTCGCTGGCGTCATCGCGCGGTGGACGGCGGCGAGGTCCGGCTGGGCTCGCACACCGGATGGTTCGTCCTGCTGGTGCCGGCCGACCGCGAGGAGGTGAGCGTCACGGCGAAGGCGGGCTACGCCCTCGCCGAGGAGGCGACGATGGGCATGCGCCCCCACACCGGCACCGACGGGTTCACCGTACGGCTGCCCGTGCCCGTTCCCACCCTCCGGGTGGCCGAGCAGTCGGCGCCGCCCATGGCACGGGGCCCTGCACCTTCGTGCGGGCACGAGGCGGGGGCCGTGAGCCGCTTCACCGAGATCCGCATGGGCTTCGGCGTCGACGTGGTGGGTTACTCCGACCGGGACGCACCGGGCAGATCGGCCCTCCAGCGGCGTCTGGACCGACTCATCCGCGAGGTCCTCAGCGACCTCGGGTTCGACCTGGCGCAGATGGACCACCAGCGCAACGGGGACGGCATGAACGTCGTCCTGCCGCTGCGAACCGATGTCACCCGGGCCCTGCCCGGGCTGGTCAACTCGACGGCGGCCCGGCTCCGTCAGGACAACGACCGGCACGCCGACCGGATGCGCCTGCGGATGGCCTGCGACGCCGGCACGTTCACGGCGGGCGCCAACGGCTACGAGGGGGAGGCGGTCCTCGGCTTCTGCCGCTTGTTGGACAGCCCTCCGTTGCGCGACGCCCTCGCGCCCCATCGGAACGCCGAGCTCGGCGTGCTGGTCAGCACGTTCCTCTACGGCCAGGTTCTGGCTCCGGGCTGTCCCGGGCTGGACCCGAGCGACTTCACCCGGGTGACCGCAGTGGTGAAGCGTTTCCAGGCGGACGCCTGGCTGTACACATCTCCGGCTGCCGGGGGCACGAGGTGACCCGGCCCGCGGCCGACCGCGCGGCCCTCCTCGCGACCGTCCGGGCGTACGCCGAGACGCCCGCCGGCGACGGCAGGGATGGCGCTGAGGAGGCCCTGGCGCGCCTGCTGGAACGAACCGGCGACCTGTTCGACGACGTCGAGGTGGCCGTCGCGGCCGGACGGTTGCACCTCCGACACGCGGCGGCCCGAGAAGCCGACGGGGAAAGCGCGGAGGCGGACCTGCGGACGGCCGCCTGGTACTTCCTGCCCTTGGTCGCCGAGGGCGCGGAGCCGCCTCTGGCCGTCCGCGGCATCTACGAGCGAGCCGCGGTGACCGGTCTGCCCGGAGCCGGACCCCCGGCGGCCCCCGGTCTCTCCCCCGGCGCGTGCCACGACGGGATGGTGACCGCGATGGAACGGCACGGACAAGGCCGCCGCGGCGGAACGGCCCTCCGGCCGGCCCTGTTCGTCCTGCGGCACCTGGCGGCCACCGAGCCGGCCGGCACCGGCCGCCGGGCAGGCTACCTGTCCAACCTCTCGGCTACTCTGCTCACCCTAGCGCGCTTCGATGACGCGGCCGGGCTGCTGGACGACGCCGTCGCGGCGGCGCGTGAGGCTCTCCGGCCTGCCGAGTCCACGGCGGCCGCGGCGACGGAGCCCGCCGTGGCCAAGCACCCCAGCACTGACACCGGTCCCGGGTCCGATCCCTGGTCCGGCCCCGGAATGGGTCCGCCTCCGACGGCGCACGACGGACCGGCCGCCGGACCGGCCGACCACGACCTAGCCGACCGCCTGATGAGCCTCGTAGGCGCCCTGCACGCCCGCTACGGCCGGACCGGTGACGTCGAGGACCTGCGCGAGGCCCTTGCAGCGGGCCGCAGGGCCGTCTCCCTCGATCCCGCACCGTCCGGAAGCCGGGCGCGCAACCGCACGAACCTCGCCTTGGCCCTCCTGTCGCATCACGAGCGCACCGACGACGAGGACGCCCTCGCCGAGGCAGCGACCCACGCTCGGCTGGCCGTCTCCCTCGGGCCCGACGGTCCCTCGGCCGCCGTACCCCTCGCCAACCTCTCCGCCGTACTGGGAACGCTGGGAACGCTCCACGCGGACGCCGACACCGTACGGGAGTCCGTCGACGCGGCCAGACGGGCCGTGCAGTGCGGCGGTGACGCCCTCGACGGACCCGAGGAGTTCGGTCTCGCGCTGGCCCAGTCCCTCTTCGACCTGTACCGCGTCACCGGCGACCCATCCGTCCTCGACGAGTGCTCCGGGATCTGCCGTGCGGCTCTCACCGCACTGCCCGCTCGCCATCCGGAACGGCACCGGTACCTGCTGACGCTCGGCCGGGCCCTGCGCGCGGCGGCACGTTCCGCGGCGGACGGCGGACCCACGCTGTCCGCCGCGGTCGACGCCCTGCGGGAAGCGGTGGCGGCCACGCCGCCCGGCCACCCGGCCAGAGCCGACACGCTCGGCAACCTCGTGCTCGCCGTGCAGGACGTCTACGACCGCACCGGCGCCCCCCGGATCCTGGACGAGGCGATCGACACCGGCCGGCTCGCCGTACAGGCCGCGGCCTACGGCGGATCCGCACACCTGAAGATCCAGGGCAATCTCGCCAACTCCCTGCTCGACCGCTACTACCGGACCGGAGCCACCGCCGATCTCGACGAGGCGGTGGAGATCGGCCGCGGCGCGGTGGCCGCGACGCCGCCCGGCCATGCCGACGAAGCCGCCCATCTCACCTCGCTGGCTCACCAGTTGTTCGTCCGCGCCCAAGCGGTGGGGGACGAGTCGATCCTGGAGGAGAGCATCACCACGGCGCGCCGGGCCGTCGACACGGCGCGCCCGGGAAGCACCACCGCGGTCGCCGCGCGGTCCAACCTGTCCGCCGCGTTGGCGACGCTTTTCGAACGGACCGGAGAACTGGCGGTCCTGGACGAGGCGGTGGTGCTCCGGCGCGAGACGATCCGCGCCACGCCGGCCAGCTCACCGGCGCTCGCGGGCCTGCTCTCCAGCCTCACCGGGGTGCTCCGCATGCGCTACGACCGCATCGGAGACCGTGCCGCGCTGCGGGAAGCCGCGGAGTGTGCCCGCCGGTTGATGTCCGCTCTGCTACCGGGGCAGCCGGAGTACCCCCTGCGCATGGCAAACGCGGCCGCCACTCTCCACCAGTGGAGCGACCTCGCCCAGGACGACGACGCGGGCGAGGCGGCCGCGACCGCGGCCAGGCTCGCGGTGGACTCGGTGCCCGAGACTCACCGAGCGCGGCCCGCCCTGCTGAGCAACCACTGCGGCATCCTCCTCGGGCGCTACCGGCGGACCGGCTCCCTCGCCCTGCTCACCGACGCCACGGCCGCGGCCGACGCCGCCGTACGCACCGCGCACCCCGACGACCCGGACCGGCCACTGTACCTGCTGAACCTCGCGATGGCATCGCGGTCGCGGCACGAACGCACCGGCGAGCCGGGCGTCCTGGGCGAGGGCCTCCGCGCGGCCGAGGAAGGGCTTCGCCTCGCTCCGGCCGGGCATCCGCTCCGGCCTCGGCTGCTGTCCCAGGTCAGCCTGGGGCTCCAGGCCCGCTACCAGCGCGGCAACGAGCTGCGGCACCTGACCGAGGCGGTCGAGGCGGCCCGCGAGGCCGCAGCGGCGTGCCCGTCCGATCACCCGGACCGGTCCATGTACCAGTCGAACCTCTCCGGGGCCCTGCTGATCCTGCACCAGCGGCAGGAGCCGCAGGACGCCGAGGGGACGATCCGCGAGGCGGTCGCTGCCGCCCGCACCGCGGTCGTCGTCACCGAGCGCAGCCACCCGGACCTTCCCGTCCTCCTCTCCCACCTCTGCGCGGCGCTGATGTTCCAGTACGCCGTGACCGGCGGCGCGCGGGAACTGGCCGCCGCCGTCGCCGCCGGGCGCCGGGCCGTCGCCCTCTCACCGCCCAGACACCCCGAGCAGACGCACCGGCTCGCCAACCTCACGGCCGCGTGGCGGCTCAGGTACCGCCACGACTCCTCGCCCCGCGCCCTGTGCGAGGCGGTGGCCACCGCCCGTCAGGCCGTCGCCTCCCTGGCTCCCGACCATCCCGACGAGGCGTCCGTCCTGACCGGCTGCGCCGCAGCGCTTCGCAGCGCCTGGCGCGCCGGGGCGGACCGGACCGATCTGGAGGAGTCGCTGCGCCTCCTGGACCGGGCCGTAGGCTCCGCGGTCAGCCCGGTCGGGGACCGGGTCAGGGCGGCCCGCGCGCTCGGCCGGGCCGCTCTGGAAGCCGGCGAGCCCGATGGGGCCCTGCGGTCCTACGAGGCCGCCGTGGACCTGCTCGCGCAGCTCGCTCCCTGGCGGCTGACGCGCGCGGATCGGGAGTTCGGGCTCGGGGAGATGGAGGGGCTGGGTAGCGAGGCGGCCGGAGCGGCACTGAGCAGTGGTGATCCGGCGCGGGCCGTGGAACTGCTGGAGCAGGCACGCGGAGTGATGCTTCAGCAGACCCTCGACATGCGGGGCGACCTGGACGAGCTGCGCGCAGCCTCCCCGGAGCTGGCCGACGAGTTCGAGGCCCTGCGGAACAGACGAGACGCCGCCGACCACATCAGACTCACTGAGGAGTTCGACGAGGCGTACGCCGGGCGGCCCGACGAAGCGTCCGGTACGGACAGCCCCGGCGGTCCCGGCGGTCCCGGCGGTCCCGGCGGCGGTCCACACGGTCCCGGTCGGGCCCTGCGGCGCATCGCCGCCGAACGGGCCTCGATGGACACGGAATGGCACGCACTCCTCACCCGGATCCGGGCCCTTCCCGGACTGGAGGGCTTCCTGGGGCGCCCCGCCCTGGAGACGCTCCGCAGGCAGGCGGACGGCGGCCACATCATCATGCTGGCGGTCGGCAGGCACCGGGGTGACGCACTGGTGGTGACCCCGGACCTCCGCTCCCCCGTGATCGTGGTCGGCCTGCCGGACGTGACCGAGAACCGGGTGATCGACCGGGCCCAACGGCTTCTTGAGGGACGTGTGCCGGGCTCCCCGCCGGTGACCGGCTACGCGCAGGCCAAGCGGCGCATGCGGGTACTCACCGAGACCCTGGAGTGGCAGTGGGACCGGGTGGCGGGGCCCGTGCTGGAGCGGATCGGACTGACCCGGTCGTTCGGGCCGGACGACGGCCCCGGTGAGTGGCCGCGGATCTGGTGGTGCCCGGCCGGTGTCACCGCCTTCCTGCCCTGGCACGCCTCCGGCCACCACCAAAAGGACCCGACGCGCGGCGGGCCCGCCCGCACCGTCATGGACCGGGCGGTCTCCTCGTGGACGCCGACCGTCCGGGCACTGGCCCACGCGCGGCGCCCCACGCGGACCACGGCACCGGTCACCGGTTTCGGTGCCACCGCGCCCGGGACCGGTACAGGTGCCCTGCTGGTCGACATGGCCCGCCCGGCCGGAGCACCCCGTCCGCTGCGGCACGTGACCACCGAGATCGAACGCCTCGCCGGCCTGCTGCCCGGCGCCACCCGGGTCGGTCCTCCGCACAACACGCCGCGGGCCGTGCTGGACGGGCTGCCCGCCCACCCGGTGGTGCACTTCGCCTGCCACGCCATCAGCGAGTGGGGTGCTCCGGGACGCAGCGGACTGCTGCTGAGCGACGGCGGCGGCAGCGGACGGGACGGCGGGACGGCGCGGCTCACGGTCGACGCGATCTCCTCCCTGCACATCAAGGGCGCCGACCTCGCCTACCTGTCGGCGTGCAGTACCACGCTGACCAACCAGCGACTGGCGGACGAGTCCGTGCACATCACGGCCGGGTTCCTGCTCTCCGGCTACCGCCGGGTGATCGGCACCCTCTGGCCCGTCGATGACACCGCGGCCGCGGAGATCGCCGTCGACTTCTACACCCGGCTGACGGAGAACGGCGATACTGCTCCGCAGACGTGGGACGCGGCGTACGCGCTCCACCTCGCCCTGCACCAAGGGCGAGCACGGCGGCCGTGGGCCCCGTCCCTCTGGGCGGCGCACCTGTACGCCGGTGCGTGAGGGGGGCCGGGTGCGGTCAGGCCGAAACCGCGGCGAGCACCACGAGGGCGAGGCCGATCGCGAAGGAGAAGAGGGACGACCGCAGGTACCGATGCTTGGTCCAGGCGATCCTGCTCATGATGACCAGTTGCCGGCTGAGCACGGGAAGCGGCTGGGCGCGCCGCAGCGACTCGGCCAGTTCTTCGGCCTCACGGTGCATCAGATGGCCGAAATAGACGAAATTGTCGGGTGCTTCGGCCCGCAGGGCGGAGGTCCGCAGGCGGGGCGTGACGACGAGGGCCGCGAGGACGGCCGCGACAAGGATGGACGCACAGCCGGACCAGAGCAGGCACCGGACCACCCAGTCGTGCGGGCCGGCGAAGATGTTGCCGTTGCCGGAAAGCGCGATGATCCCGGCCCCGGCGGCCGATTCGAGGGTGAGGGCGAAGGAGGCCTTGGCGTCGACCCGGGCTGTCCACTCCCCCACCGCGGCATGGACGCGCCAGGCCGTGTCCACGGCCTTCTCCTCGGCCTCGGGGCTCACCGCGTCGCTGGCGGACATCAGGGCCTCCACCGGTGGGAGACGTGGCAGAACATCGTCGGTGTCCTCCTCGCGGGCGTCGCACGGCCCTTGCCGGTGCCGTGTATCGGAGGGCATACCCAACTTCCGGCCGGACAACGACGCTATCCGGCACTCGCTCCCTGCTCGGCACATCCCTGGCAGGGTGGAGATTACGAGAAGAACCAAGGCGGAAGGCGTAAATAGCTGAGAAGCTGTTGTTTCCGGAGCTGAAGACTGCGTTTCCGCTGGTCGGGCGTAGGGTCGGCGGTCCCGTGGGAGTAGTGGCCTGTCGTGCTGTCGCTGCCCGGGAGGTCGTGGATGCCGTCGGTGGTTGGGCTGTTGGAACAGCGTGAGCTGGGTGCTCACCGTCGTGTGGACGAGCTGCGGGAGGAGGCCGACCGCGTCCAAGCCGAGCTGGCCGTGGCCGAGCGGGAATGGCAGGAGTGGGCCATCGCCCGCTCGCGGGTCGACGAGGTGCTGGCCCCGGCGGACGAAGCCGAGCGCCGTCTCGCTGGACCTGATCCGGTCGAGGTCGGGTCCTGTCAGTGCCGTTCCGGTGCGCAGGTACGTCTCCGCGTTTACGTGGTCGAGCACGTTCGTCCGCGCCCCGAGCCCGAGGGCGTCGAGGACGTCCAGGGCCGGCTCGATCACCTCCGGGCCGATGCCGTCACCGGGTATCACGGCGATGGTGGTCAAGGCCGCCTCACTTCCGGCCCTGGCTCAGTACGTCCGCGACGAGTTCCGCGATGTCGGCCGTCAGATGGAAGTGCCCGCCCGGCCGCACGGTTTCCGTGAAGCCGCCGGTGGTGACGGCCGCCCACCCCGCCAGCTGAACCTGCTCCACCAACGGGTCTCCCTCGCCGTGGTAGCAGCGCACGGGGCAGGAAAGCGCACGGGTGCCGGGGCGGGGCCGGTAGGTCGCGAGGGCCCGCAGGTCCGAGCGGATGACGGGCAGGAGCAGGTCGCGCAGTTCGCCGTTCTCGGCGATGGCGGGTTCGATGCCGCCCAGCGCGCACAGCGTCGTCCAGAACTCGTCGTCGGGTGCCTGGTGGATGCCTCTGTTGTTCATCCGTCCGGGCGGCAGAGCGGCGGAGACGCAGAGCGCCCGGGGTTTCCTCGCCGGCGTCGCGCAACAGCAGGGCGGCTTCATAGGCGACCAGCGCGCCCAGGCTGTGCCCGAACAGGATGTGGTCGCCCGGCGGTAACCGCTGCAGCTCCGCCGCCACGCAGTCGGCCATCGCGGCCACGTCGTCCACGGGTGGCTCACCGAAGCGGTCGCCGTGGCCCGGGTACTGGACGGCCATCAGCGACACACCGAGCGGCAGGCCCACGTCTCGCGCGGACATCGCGCACCACCGCACCGGGCCGCCCACCGCATGGAGGCACCCGCCCCCAACCGCGCGGCCGCCGGCCCGCGGCGGAGCCGGTACGGGCCCGAGCGCCCCCATGGCTCCATCCGGACCGCCGCGCCGCCTCTATCCACGCCTCGACCGACCGCTGAACGGGAACGCGATCATGCTTGGCGGTTTTGTGCCCTGGCCCGAGCACCTCGCGGCGGAGTTGCGCCGGACCGGGGTCTGGCTCGGACGGCCGATCGGCGACTTGTTGCACGAGTCGTGCGAACGGAACGCCGAGCGGGTGGCCGTGGTGTGTGGCGAACGCCGGATGACCTACGCGGAGCTGGCCCGGCGGGCGGACCGTCTGGCGGGCGGCCTCATCGGACTGGGCATCAGGCCCCTGGACCGGGTGGTGGTGCACCTGCCCAACATCCCGGAGTTCGTCGTCCTGGTCTTCGCGCTGATGCGGGCCGGAGCGATCCCGGTGCTGGCGCTGCCCGGTCACCGCAGGGCCGAGATCGCGCATCTGTGTGCTCACTCCGGAGCTGTTGCCTATGTGGTGAAGGACGAGTTCGGCGGGTTCGACTTCCGTACGATCGCCCGGGAGATCCGGTCGGTCCCGCACGTGATCGTCAGCGGTGACGCCCAGGAGTTCACCTCGCTGGGGGCGCTGGACGCCCAGGACGTCGTGCTCCCCCCGGGTGGACGCGTCGGACCCGGCGCTGTTCCTGCTCTCCGGGGGCACCACCGGGCTGCCGAAGCTGATTCCCCGGACCCACGACGACTACGAGTACGTCATGCGGGCCAGCGCAGCGGCCATGCAGGTGGGCCCGGAGGTGGTGTACCTCGCTGTCAACCCGGTCGCGCACCAGGCGGCCCTCGCCTGTCCGGGCGTGTTCAGCAGTCTCCTGTTGGGCGGAAAGGCGGTCCTCACGTCGAGCGTGCGGCCCGACGACGTCTTCTCGCTGATGCGCCGTGAGGCGGTCACCGTGACCACGGTCGTGCCCTCGGTGTTGCGGCTGTGGGCCGACGCCGGACGACCGCCCGGGGAACTGTCCCGCCTGCTGATCCAGGTGGGCAGCGCACCGCTCGCCCCGGCCCTGGCGCGCCGTGCGGCCCAGATGCTGGGCTGCCGGATCCAGCGGTGGTACGGCATCAGCGAAGGGCTGCTGACCCACACCCGGCTCGACGACCCCGAGGAAGCGGCCGTTCAACACGGACGGCCGGCCCATGTCACCGGGTGACGAGGTCCGGATCGTCGACGAGTCGGGGAACCCCGTGCCCGACGGGGAGGCGGGCGAGATGCAGGTGCGGGGCCGCTACACGACCGCGGGTACTACCGCGCCCCTGAGGAGAACGCCCGCTCGTTCACACCGGACGGCTTCTTCCGCACGGGCGACCTCGTCCGGCGCAGGCCGGACGGCAACATCATGATCGTCGGCAGGATCAAGGACGTCATCAACCGGGCCGGTGAGAAGGTCTCCGCAGAGGAGGTGGAGCGGCAACTGCGCACCCACCCCGCCGTACAGGACGCGGCCGTGATCGGCGTGGCGGACACCGTGCTCGGCGAACGCACCTATGCGTTCGTCGTCCTCGATGAGGCCGACGTCCGTCCGTCCGCCATGAAGGAGTTCCTCAGGGGCCGTGGCCTGGCCGCCTACAAGATCCCCCGACCGGCTGATCTCGATGCCGCAGCTTCCGCGCACACCGATGGGGAAGGTCGACAAGAAGGCACTGCGCGCAGGGATCGTCGTCTCGGAACGCTGACGACGCCCGAGGCGCGGAACGGGCTCTGATTTAGACACTCCCCATCCTTCTGTTGCGGTCCGCGCCATACTCACAGTGTGAGCCGCCGGACCCTCCCCCAGTCCTCCGCCGCTGCTGTCGCTGCTCGCGCCATGACCGGTAGTGGTCGAGCAGCGTCTCCTCGATCGGGCGGTAGGTGAGCCCGAGTTCCTCGACGCTTCTGTGATTGTCGACGCGGAAGCGGATGCCGAGGTGCTTGCGGATGTAGTCCTGACTGAGGCCGAAGGCCGGTCCCAGGACGCTGACTGGCCAGTGTGGGAGGGCGGTGCGGGGGAGGCGGAGGTTCCTGGGATAGTGCGTGCGCAGGATCGCCGACATCTCGTGGAACGACGTCATCTCCTGTGCAGCGACGAGGTAGCGCCCGTGCGCCTCGGGTCGTTCCGCCGCCGCGATGTGGGCCGCCGCCACGTCCCGTACATCGGCCGTCGTGAAGCTGAAGTCGGGGGCGCCGTAGAAGAAGTAGCCCTTGAACAGCTCGTCCAGGAGGAACAGGCTGCCGGAGGCCGAGGCGGGGGTGAGCGAAGGGCCCAGGATCAGGCCGGGGTTGACGGACACCATGCTCCAGCGGTCCTGCGCGGCCGCCGCTTCCCAGGCCGCCCGCTCCGCCACGGTTTTGGCGTGGTGGTACGGGTTGTTCTCCACCGTGCTCGTGGTGTTGAAGTACTTCTCCGACAGGATCCGGTCGTCCATCTGCAGGACGTCGATGTAGTCGCCGAAGACCGCACCCACCGTGGACGTGAGGACGAGCCGCTCGACGGTCTCCGTGCGGTCTATGCCGGCGAGCACGTTGCGCGTGCCGTGGAGCGCCGGTTCCAGCATGTCCCGGCGGCCGTCCTTGATCTTCTCCGGCATCAGGAAGGGCGAGGCCACATGAAAGACCACGGAGCAGCCCTTCATCGCCTCGTCGAAGGAGCCGTCAGCGAGCAGATCCGCCTCGAAGAGGTCGAGGCGGCCGGGGTGCGCGTCCCACATCGCCCGCAGCGGCTCCAGCTTCGCGGCGTTCGCCGTGCTGCGCACGGTGGTGCGCACCCGGTAGCCGCGCTCCAGCAACTGCCGTACCAGATGGGCGGCGACAAAGCCGCTGCCACCGGTCACCAGGACCGTCCCGCCGGCCGGGTTTTCGCTCACGCGCACTCCTCGGAGAATGAACTCGGAGTCTGCCATGATCCCATCATGGCCCCCCAGCCCCAACCACCCTGTGTCTAGGAGGAGTTCGTGCCCGCTTGCCGCGAGGGCACGGCTGGAGGAGGACGACGCCTTCCCGGGCCGCGGGCGGGCGGGAGGCCGGACGCGGACGCCGACTCCTTCCGCCGGCCGGTCAGAAACGCCCGCGACGGTGAGTCACTGGCCGTCCGCCTCGACGCGGCCGACGGTCCTCCTGTTCGCCGACGGCCGCCGGCCACGCCCCTGCAACAAGCGCCTACGGCGGGAGCCGAACCACCACCCTCTACCCGGCTGGGACACCGCCGCGCTCCTCGACGCCGTCGAGCGGGCCCTGTCCGCGCGGGTCGAGGCGGCGGCCCGCGCGGCCGGGAACGGCGCGGTGCTGAACGACTGAAGCGAGGATCTGCTGCACAGCGACCGGGCGCGCAGGACGGCGGACGGCTGGGGCTCCCCCTACGGCGCGCTCGACCGGGGTCCGCTCTGGGACGCCCCGCAGCGTGACTCCCGAGCTGCGCGCTACTCGCCCCGGCGCGGCGCGGTCATCCATGGACGGGCTGGTCGTTCTCCGCCGGGTGGGGCAGCGGGGAGACACTGGACGCCACGCTGGTGGAACCCGAGCTGGTAGTGGAAGTCGGCGTCGATATCGCCCGTGCCGTCGCCGGCCGGCGGCGGCACCCCGCACGCTGGCACCGTGCCCGCCCCGACGACCGCCGGCATCCCGCTGGACGTCGCCACCGCGCTGACGGCGTCCGAGCGCGGCGGCCCGCTGACGCGCAACACCGGCGAGCGCGCCCTGATCCCCGGCTGACGATCGGCGTGATCGTGCTGCAGGGCTTCGGGTACTCCTGCCGACCCTGAACGCCCCGGGTGGCAAGCGCTACATGATCGGCTGGATGAACAACTGGGACTACGGCCGGTCCATCCCCACCTCCCCCTGGCGCAGCGCGCAGAGTGTTTCCCCGGGAAATGGCACTGCGCACGATCAACGGCCAGATCCGGCTGACCAGCAAGCCGGTGGGCAGCCTGGAGTCCCTCCGGAACAAGCGCCCGGCGACGGCGTCCGGCGTCACCGTCAAGAGCACCTCCAAGCCTCTGATCGGCCGCGCGGCCAGAGGCAAGGCGCTCGACATCGAGGCGACCTTCTCCCTCAAGGACGCCGAACGGTTCGGCCTGAAGATGCGTACCGACGCGGGCGGCGAGGAGACCGTCATCGGCTACGACACCACGACACAGGAGCTGTACGTCGACCGCACCCGCTCCGGCGTCGGCGACTTCAACAGCACCTTCCCCGGCGTCCAGACCGCACCCCTGAAGCCCAAGAACGGCAAGGTCAAGCTGCGGATCCTCGTCGACTGGTCGTCCGTCGAGGTCTTCGGCGGCAATGGCGAAGCGGTGATCACCGACCAGATCTTCCCCGACTCCTCCAGCACCGGCGTCGAGATCTTCGCCGAACGCGGCACCGCCACCCTCGACCACATGCAGGCGTGGCAGCTGAAGTCCATCTGGCGGTGACGAGCCGCAGGTCCGCGGGCCGGTCGCCCAGGGGCGGCGACCGGCCCGCGGCTCTCAGCAAGGCAGGCGCCAAGAAAGGGGCGTGGAAGCAATCCCCACCAAACCCGGGCGGTAGGTAGTCGAGGGCGGAGTGGAGCCGTTCCTCGTTGTACCAGGTGGCCCACTGGAAGATCGCCCGCTCGACCTGGTCGACATCGTTCCAGGGGCGCCCTGCATCTCGATCAGCTCGGCCTCGAAGGCGCCGTTCAGTGCCTCGGCCATCGCATTGTCATAGTTGTCCGCGACGGACCCGACCGACGCCGGGGCGCAGATCTCGGCAAGGCAGTTCTGTCCGCATATGGTTCGCGATCTGCCAGCCGACGATCATCCGCGAGTACACGTCGAGGACGAACGCCACGTACACCCAGCCCGACCAGGTACGGACATACGTCATGTCCGCCACCCACAAGCTGATCGGGCCGTGAGGCGGTGAAGTCGCGGTTGACCCGGTCCGGCGGGCGCGGCTCCGACGGCTCCGCCGCGGTGGTCCGCCGGCGTTGACCACGGATCACGCCCTCCAGACCGTGCTCGACCATCAGCCGCTCGATGGTGCACCGGCCACGTCGACGCCCTTGCGGCGCAGGGCCCGGGTGATCCGGCGGGCACCAGTGTGCCTGGCCGCCATGGACGCCCTCCCCCAGCTGCGCCTCCTGGCCAAGCCCGTCATCGCGGTCGCCCGGGAGATCTGAACCCATGCCGGGAATCAGGCGGCGACGAGCTCCTGCTCGCGGTCCGGCGTTTTGACCTTGGGCCTCTTGTTCGGCAGCGAGAGCCGGAAGACTTTGCGCCACGCGGAGAACACCTGCTTGGGCAGCGGGCCGGTGACGTACTCCAGCTCGTACTTCTCGAACAGCGCGCGCACCTTCACCGCGACCTCGGCGTACCGGTTGCTCGGCAGGTCCGGGAACAGGTGGTGCTCGATCTGGTGCGACAGGTTGCCGGTCATGAAGTGCATGGCCTTGCTGCCGCTGATGTTCGCCGAACCCATCATCTGGCGCAGGTACCACTGGCCGCGCGTCTCGCCCTTGATCGAGCGGCGCTCGAAGACCTGCACGCCCTCGGGGAAGTGCCCGCACATGATCACCGAGTGGGACCAGATGTTGCGGACCAGGTTCGCGGTGAACGTGGCGGCGAGCGTGGGGAGGAACGACGGGCCCGACAGCAGCGGGTGGATCACGTAGTCCTTGAGCACCTGCTTGCGGATCTTGCGGCCCACGGCCTTGGCCCGGGCGCGGAACTCCGGGTTCTTGCGGCGGCGCTTGTGCAGGTTCTTGCCGAGCTCCAGGTCGTACGCTGCGATTCCGTACTCGAAGAAGCAGGCGTTGATGAAGTTCCACAGCGGCTGGCCGAGGTGGAACGGGTGCCACTTCTGGTCCTCGTCGACGCGCATGATGCCGTAGCCGAGGTCGTTGTCCTTGCCGATCACGTTGGTGTATGTGTGGTGCAGCTCGTTGTGCGAGTGCTTCCACTGCTCGGACGGCGAGACGTGATCCCACTCCCAGGTGGTGGAGTGAATCTTCGGGTCTCGCATCCAGTCCCACTGGCCGTGCAGGACGTTGTGGCCGATCTCCATGTTGTCCATGATCTTCGCCACGGACAGACCGGCGGTGCCGAGCAGCCACGCGGGCGGGAAGATCGAGAACAGCAGCACGCCCCTGCTGACCAGCTCGAGCGTGCGCTGCGCCGAGATGACCTTACGGATGTAGGCGGCGTCCTTCTCACCTCGGCTGGCGATCACCTCGTCGCGGATCGCGTCCAGCTCGCGGCCTAGCTCCTCGATCTGCTCCGCGGTCAGGTGTGAGGTGGGGTCGATGGCGGTCAAGGTGCTCCTACCGTTCGATGTCGCAGGGGCCCGCCGCGGCGGACACGCAGGTCTGGATGAGGACGCCCGGCTCGGCCTCGGTGATCTCGCCGGTGCGCAGGTCGCGGACGGCGCCCGCCTTGAGCGGCGTGATGCAGCCGAAGCAGATGCCCATGCGGCACCCGGAGGGCATGAGCACGCCGGCCTCCTCGCCGATGTCCAGCAACGGCGTGGCGCCGTCCGCGTCGACGGTCTTGCCGGTGGCGCTGAACGTGACCTCGCCGCCGTCGCCGGTGACGACGATGGTGGGGCGGAAGCGTTCGGTGTGCAGGCGCTCTTGGACGCCGTGCTCGCTCCAGTACTCTTCGGCGGCGTCGAGCAGGCCCGCGGGCCCGCAAGCCCAGGTCTCGCGCTCGGCCCAGTCGGGCACGAGTTCGTCGAGACGGGCGATGTCGAGCATGCCGTCGGTGTCGGTGTGCACTTCGGTGAGCCGCAGCTTCTTGTCCGCGACCAGGTCGTGCAGTTCGTTGCGGAAGATCACGTCTTGCGGCTGTGGCGCGCAGTGGACCATGACGACGTCGTCGAACTCGGTGTCGCGCAGCATGCCCATCACGGGCGTGATGCCACTGCCGGCCGTCAGGTAGAGCACCTTGGCGGGCTTGGCCTGCGGCAGTACGAAGTCACCGGTCGGCTGGTCGAGCTGGATCAGCGCGCCGGGTTTCGCCCTGCGGACCAGGTGGTTGCTGACCTTGCCGTCCGGGATCGCCTTCACGGTGATCGTGACGCGGCCGTCCTGGCGGTTTGTCGGCGAGGTGAGGGAGTAGGCACGCCACAGGCGCACCCCGTCGACGTCGACCCCGATCCGCATGTACTGACCGGCGGTGTGGCCGCGCCAGCCCCGCCCCGGTCTGATCACGATGGTCGCGGCGTCATTCGTCTCGGGGTGCACGGCCTCGATGCGCCCACGCAGGTCGGCGCCCGAACGCAGCGGGCTGACCAGGTCGAGGTAGTCCGACGGCAGCAGCGGCGTCGTGACCATCTCCAGCAGTTTCCACGCCCTGCTGCGGAGGGCTGCACTCGTCATGACTCCAGCTTGCTGCGTCTCAGGGCGTAAAGTCCTGACCGCAGGATGTGAATCTAGTCGACTGAATTGTTCGCAGGGAACAAAGGCATGAGTCATGCAATCCAGAGGGCCAGCGAACTGGCCCTGGACGAGACGACGGTCACCGCACTGCGGGCCGCGCTGAAGACCACCGCCGACGAGGTCGTCCAGGCGATCATCGACGAGGTCCCTCCCTACGCCAACGCCCTTTCGGGCCACATGGGCGCCACCATCCGCCGAGCCGTCCGCACCGCCCTGGGGCACTACCTGGACCTCGCGAGCGGGAACGCCACAGGCGGCGACGGCGGTGACGCAGCCTACGAGCTGGGCCGCGGCGAGGTGCGTGACGGCCGTTCGATGGACGCCCTGCTCAGCGCCTACCGCGTCGGCGCCCGCGTGGCCTGGCGATGCCTGGCAGCGGGTGCCGTACCCGCAGGTCTGCCCGCCGCCGAGGTCGCCAAGTTCGCCGAGCTGACCTTCGCCTACATCGACGAGCTCTCCGCCGCGAGCGCCGCGGGCCACGCCGACGAACTGGCCGCCCGGGGCAGGGCCCACGAGCGCCACCTGGAACACCTGGCCCGCGACCTCCTCGCCGGCGCGAGCCCGGACGTGCTGCTGGCCTCTGTTCAACGGGCCGGGTGGCAGCCTCCGGTTTCGCTGACCGCGGTCCTGCTGCCCGCCGCCCAGGCCCGGCCTGCCTACCGCGCGCTCGACCCGAGCACCCTCGTCCTCGACGATCTGCCGGATGCCACAGGTGTGCTGCTCGTCCCCGATGCCGACCGATCACATCTCTTGCGGCAGCTGACCGACCGCACCGCCGTGGTCGGCCCGGCCCGGCCATGGACTCGTGCGTCCGCCTCGTACGCACGAGCCGTACGCGCGCGCTGCCTCTCCTCTGATATTCGCGACACCGAGGACCACCTGCCCGAGCTGGTGCTGAGCGCCGACGTGGACGCGTTCGCAGACCTGCGTGCCCGAGCCCTCGCACCGTTGCGGACCTTGCCTGTCACGACCGCACGGCGGCTGGAGGAGACGTTGCGGGCGTGGCTGCTGCACCAGGGCAGGCGGGACGAGGTGGCGGCGGCGTTGTTCGTCCATCCCCAGACAGTCCGGTACCGGATGTCGCAGCTGCGGGGACTGTTTCCGGATCTCGCATCGCCACACCGGGTCCTTGAACTGACGCTGGCGGTCGGTCTTCGGGTCAGCTGACACGTACTTCGACCGTCCACGACCGCGTCCGCGAGCGGTCCAGGAATCGTGCCTCGTTCTCGGTGTCATCAGCTGGCTCATGCGGCCCGGGGAAGAGCGGTATGAGCCAGCTGAGACCGGGAGCTGATGTGAAGACCAGACAAGGCCTCGGGAAGCCCGTCGCGCTGTCTCTGAGAAGCGCGGTGGCGGATACGGCTCGACCGGATACGGTGGACGATGCCCACCGGCCCGCTCGTCGACGCGCTCATCGAGCATCTGGTCGGCGATCTGGGCCGCAACGCCCTGGAAAACAGGTCTCATGGCGTCGTGGAGGGCGCTGGGAGCGCTCGAGAAGCGCGGCAGGAGAAGCGACGGGGCCGGAAGCAACGGTTGCGGTGGCGTCGCAAAGAGGTCTTGAGAGGGCGGTATGAGACCTGATGCCCGATTCTTCGTTTCGTGCGGGACAAGCGGGCAGGTTGTGGCGACGTCGGTCGACTACGGCCGGGGCTGGG
>NZ_JBVIPD010000031.1:0-81127 GCF_055578235.1 Streptomyces sp. NPDC033136 | reverse complement strand
TGAGTTCTCAAGGAACGGTCGCTTCCTTTGTACTCACCCTCTCGGGCTTTCCTCCGGGCGCTTCCCTTCGGTCTTGCGTTTCCGACTCTATCAGATCCTTTTCCGATCCGATTCCCTGTCGGTGGGATTTGCCGTCCGGCCTGTGCTTTCGCTTGTCGGCCTTTCGACATTCACTACGTTAGCCGATCCGCCGTCCAACTCATAATCGAGTCCTTCGGCGTCGAATTCAGGCATGCGGGCACGCCGAATTCGTCCCTGCTGAGGGGAGTCGCTAGGTAGTGGTTGGCCGCTTCCGGTTGCTGGCGAACGCCATACCCGGTTCAGCGGCTCGGGCTACATTACGCATCTTGTCTGGACGCGTCAACTTCGCCGGCGCCTCGGTACATGTGCTCGATACGGGCTCACTGTCGGGTCGTTGGCGACCCAGAAGCGCCAGGGGTGCACGGCTCCGTCGCCGGCGACACCGGTGCGGGGACCGTTGAGTACCTGGTCGGGGGGCACGGGCGTGCCGGTCAGCATGCGGAGAGGGGTCTCTTCGGGGGTGCAGGCGTCCGTGCCGTCCAGGGAGCGGTCCACGCCCAGGGCCGTGGCGAGACGAGCCGGGCCTTTGGCCAGTTCCTTGTCGTTGCGGGCCGAGAGTCGACGGGTGCGGGCCAGCTCGGCGCCCTCGATGATCTCGCCCGCGCGGAGCAGGACCGCGCTCGCCTTTCCCTCGGGCCCGCACACCAGGTTCATGCAGAACCACATGCCATAGGTGAAGTAGACGTAGACGTGCCCGGGCGGACCGAACATCACTCCGTTGCGGGCCGTACGGCCGCGATAGGCATGCGAGCCGGGGTCGTCGGCACCGTCGTAGGCCTCCACCTCGGTCAGGCGGAGGGCGATCGGACCGTCCGGGGTGCTGCGGACCAGGATGCGGCCGAGGAGGTCGGGGGCGACATCGAGGACGGGCCGGTCGAAGAACTCCCTGGGCAGAGGCGTACGGTCAGGGGTCGCGATCATGCCGTCCGAGGGTACTGGAGACGAGTGGTGTCGCGGAGTGGCCGTCCGGCACCGGCCTTGCCAGGGTGTGGCGTGGAACCGGCCACGGCCGGATCGCGTTTGTAGGGATCAGGGATCCACCCGTAGTGGGCGAGAGGGAGAGACATGGCGTTCAAGAAGCTGCTCGCGAGCCTGGGGGCCGGCGGGGCTTCGGTCGAGACGGTGCTGCACGAGATCAACGTCGTTCCGGGCGGCGTCGTCCAGGGTGAGGTGCGGATCCAGGGCGGGTCCGTGAACCAGCAGATCGAGGGACTCTCGGTCGGGCTGCAGGCCAAGGTCGAGGTGGAGAGCGGCGACCAGGAGTACAAGCAAGACATCGAGTTCACGAAGTCGCGGCTGGGCGGGGCGTTCGAGCTGCAGGCGAACGCGGTGCACGCGGTGCAGTTCGGGCTGGAGATCCCCTGGGAGACTCCGATCACGATGATCGACGGGCAGGCGCTGCGTGCGATGCACATCGGTGTCGCCACGGAGCTGGAGATCGCACGGGCCGTGGACTCCGGTGACCTGGACCCGATCAACGTGCACCCGCTGCCGGCGCAGAAGGCGATCCTGGACGCGTTCATCCAGCTGGGCTTCCGGTTCAAGAACGCGGACATGGAGCGTGGTCTCATCCGGGGTACGCGGCAGAAGCTGCCGTTCTACCAGGAGATCGAGTTCTTCCCGCCGCAGCAGTACCGGGGGCTGAACCAGGTCGAGCTGAGCTTCGTGGCCGACGAGCACGCCATGGACGTGGTGCTCGAGATGGACAAGAAGCCGGGGCTCTTCAGCGAGGGCAGCGACACCTTCCGGTCCTTCCAGGTGGGTCTCAACGACTACCAGGGAACCGACTGGACGGCGTACCTCAACCAGTGGCTCTCCGAGGTGGGCAGCAAGCGCAACTGGTTCTAGGGCAGGCCCTAGGCTCGGTATCGACTGCAAGAACCGATCCAGGAGGTACCGAGGTGACCGAGCTCAAGAGGCGGCCGCTCCCCCACGACTTCCATCCGCCCGTGCCGTCGTTCACGGTGAAGAGCGAGGACGTCGACGAGGGCGCCACGCTCAAGGACACTCAGGTCCACGCGGCCGGCAACACCTCGCCGCAGCTGCAGTGGGAGGGCTTCCCGCCCGAGACCAAGAGCTTCGCCGTGACCTGCTACGACCCCGATGCTCCGACGGGCAGCGGGTTCTGGCACTGGGTGCTGTTCGACATTCCGGCGTCGGTGACCGAGCTGCCGGTGGGTGCGGGCAGCGGCACGTTCGAGGGTCTGCCCGAGGGTGCGATCCACGCTCGTAACGACTACGGAAGCAAGGAATTCGCCGGGGCCGCGCCGCCGCCCGGGGACGGGCCTCACCGGTATGTGTTCACGGTGTACGCCGTGGACCAGGAGAAGCTCGGTCCGGACGCGGAGGCGTCGCCCGCCGTCGTCGGCTTCAACCTGCGGTTCCACACGATCGGGCGGGCCCAGCTGATCGGTGAGTACGAGGTGCCCGCCGAGGGCTGAGCAAGCCGGCCCGCCCATCCCGGTGTTCATGCGACGTTTGCCCGCTCCTGGTCTTGGAATTGATCAGGAGCGGGCATTTTTGTTGCCGGGGGTCGCGGGGGTCATCCCCCGTGGGAGCAGCAGATATTGCGTTGTCCATCTCGGCGTGCCCGGCCAGAGTTGATCCCAGCCCGCCAGGGGGTGGGCCGGTGCACACGGGAGGTGGGCTGGTATGCGGGACACGCTGGTGCTGAACGCGAGCTTCGAGCCGCTGTCGACGGTGACGTTGAACCGAGCCGTCGTTCTGGTGCTTCAGGACAAGGCCGTTGTCGAGCAGGCCCACCCCGAACTGCGCATGCGGGGAGCCGCGGTCGACATACCGGCGCCCCGTGTGATCAGGCTCTGCCAGTACGTACGGGTGCCGTTCCGAAGACGAGCGCCGTGGTCCAGGCGGGGCGTGCTGGTGAGGGACCGGCACCGGTGCGCGTACTGCGGGCGGCGGGCGACGACCGTCGACCACGTGGTGCCGCGGTCGCAGGGTGGGCAGGACACGTGGCTGAACACGGTGGCGTCGTGCGCGCAGGACAATCATCGTAAGGCGAACCGGACTCCGGAGGAGGCGGGGATGCCGCTGCTGCGGCAGCCGTTCGAGCCGACTCCGGCGGACGCGATGCTGCTGGCGCTGGGGCGGGACGATGTCGCCGCGCTGCCGGAGTGGCTGGTCCAGCCCGCGGCATAGCGGTCGCCCGAAGAGGGGCCCGCTTCTGTGGGAAGCGGGCCCCTCTTCGGGCGTGGGGGTCAGTCGATGGACGGCTTCTCGCGGCGTTCCTGGGCGGGGACGCCACCTGAGGGCGCGCCTCCGTTGCCGCCGGAACCGCCGCCCAGGCCACCGAAGTTGCCCATGGCGCCGGAGAGGCCCTTGAGGGCGTCGCCGATTTCGCTGGGGACGATCCAGAGCTTGTTGGCGTCGCCTTCGGCGATCTTGGGGAGCATCTGGAGGTACTGGTAGGAGAGGAGCTTCTGGTCGGGGTCGCCGGCGTGGATGGCCTCGAAGACCGTACGGACGGCCTGGGCCTCGCCCTCGGCCCGCAGGGCCGCGGCCTTGGCCTCACCTTCGGCGCGCAGGATCTGGGACTGCTTCTCACCTTCGGCGCGCAGGATCTCGGACTGCCGGACACCTTCGGCCTGGAGGATCGCGGCGCGCTTGTCACGGTCGGCGCGCATCTGCTTCTCCATCGAGTCCTGGATGGAGGTGGGCGGTTCGATCGCCTTGAGTTCGACGCGGTTGACGCGGATGCCCCACTTGCCGGTGGCCTCGTCGAGGACGCCGCGCAGGGCCGCGTTGATCTCCTCGCGGGAGGTCAGGGTCCGCTCCAGGTCCATGCCGCCGATGATGTTGCGGAGCGTGGTGACGGTGAGCTGCTCGATCGCCTGGATGTAGCTGGCGACTTCGTACGTCGCGGCCCGCGCGTCGGTCACCTGGTAGTAGATGACGGTGTCGATGTTGACGACCAGGTTGTCCTGGGTGATCACTGGCTGCGGCGGGAACGGGACGACCTGTTCGCGCAGGTCGATACGGTTGCGGATGGTGTCGATGAACGGGACGACGATGTTGAGGCCCGCGTTGAGTGTCCGCGTGTAGCGGCCGAAGCGCTCGACGATGGCCGCGCTGGCCTGTGGGATGACTTGGATCGTCTTGATCAGGGCGATGAAGACCAACACCACCAGAATGATCAGGACGATGATGACCGGTTCCATCGTCGTTCCCCGTACCCTTCTCCGCTTCGGCGACTTCAACAGATCTTATGGTTGTCGAAGATCTTGCTGGTCGAGTCTGACAGACCGTCGCGTACCTGGCGAGGAGTTCACTCCAGTTACGTCGTGCGAGGTCACATGACGATCGCCGTGGCTCCCTCGATGTCCACGACGTCCACTTCCTGGCCTGCTTCGTAAGCGCGGTCGCTGTCGAGGGCGCGGGCCGACCAGACCTCTCCGGCCAGCTTGATCCGGCCGCCGGAGGCGTCGACGCGTTCCAGGACGACGGCTTGTCTGCCCTTCAACGCGTCCACGCCGGTGGCGAGTTGGGGCCGCTGGGCGCGATGCCGGTTCGCGATGGGCCGGACGACGGCGATGCCCGCCGTCGAGATCACGGCGAAGACCACCACCTGGGCGACGGCTCCGCCGCCGAAGACGCCGGTGGCCACCGCCGCGGCGATGGCGCCCACCGCCAGCATGCCGAGTTCGGGCATCGCGGTGACCACGAGCGCGATACCGAGCGCTGTCGCGCCGATCAGCCACCACAGCCATGCGTCGATTTCCACATGGTCATGGTAGGTCCGCGGGCCCTGTCGCCGACAGGGCGCCCGGCGTGTGAAATGCCGTTGTGGTTCGGGGATTTGTGCGGAGCGGGGTCGAGTCAGGAGAGCGGGAGCCCCTGGGCGGTCCAGCGTTCGCCCGTCTGTTCGACGACGAGCGGGAGGCCGAAGCAGAGGGAGAGGTTGCGGGAGGTGAGTTCGAGCTCCAGCGGGCCGGCGGCGAGGACCTTGCCCTGGCGGATCATGAGGACGTGGGTGAAGCCCGGGGGAATCTCCTCGACGTGGTGGGTGACCATGAGCATCGAGGGGGCGATCGGGTCGAGGGCGAGCCGGCCGAGGCGCCGGACGAGGTCCTCGCGGCCTCCGAGGTCGAGGCCGGCGGCTGGCTCGTCGAGGAGGAGCAGTTCGGGGTCGGTCATCAGGGCGCGGGCGATGAGGGTGCGCTTGCGTTCGCCCTCGGAGAGCGTGCCGAACTTGCGCTCCAGGTAGTCGCTCATGCCGAGGCGGTCGAGGAAGGCGCGGGCGCGCTGCTCGTCGATCTCCTCGTAGTCCTCGTGCCAGGTGGCGGTCATGCCGTACGCCGCGGTCAGGACCGTCTCCAGGACCGTCTGGCGCTTGGGGAGCTTCTCGGCCATGGCGATGCCGGCCATGCCGATGCGCGGACGCAGCTCGAAGACGTCGCTGCCGGGCCTGCCGAGGGTCTCGCCGAGGATGGCGGCGGTGCCCGAGCTGGGGAAGAGGTAGGTGGAAGCGAGGTTGAGGAGGGTGGTCTTACCGGCGCCGTTCGGGCCGAGGATGACCCAGCGCTCGCCCTCCTTGACCGACCAGGAGACCTGGTCCACCAGAGCCCGGCCCTCGCGGACCACGGATACGTCCTGAAGCTCCAGAACATCGCTCATGAGCGCGTTGTCTCCCCTTGCAGTGTGGCCGGTCTCGGCTGTCGCGTACGCCTGTGGCTCGGTCCGCCGCGCCGGTGGGCGCGGCCCTCCATGAAATCTACGCCACCGGTCGGCCGGGACATTCCCTCGGTCCGGTCCTTGGAGGGTCCTAGGGTGGGGGCATGCTCACGGAACCACGCGCCGGACGTCTCGCAGCTTGGGGAAATGCCCTTTTGGCCGGACTTGTCTCTCCGGATGACGCCGTACTCGCCGTCGTCGGTGAGGACGCGGTGCACCGGGTGGAGGGGCTGCCGGGTGAGACGGGCCAGGTCGGACTGACGCTCGCGCTGGGGCGGTTGCGGACGCTCGGGGTGACCGGGCTGCGGGTGGCGCTGCCCGCGCCGGGGCATCCGCTGGGGCTGAGCGGGCCGCCGGAGTTCAACGCGCGGGCGCTGGAGGCCGAGGAGGCAGTGGTCTGTCACGGGGCCGCCCTCGGGCTGGTGCCGGACGTGTACGAGGCCGGGCCTGTGGGTGTGCAGGTCGAGGTGGTGTGGCATGTGCTGACCGTGCGGGAGGCGCCGCCTGCGGATGTGCCGTCCCTGGGGGAGGCGGAGCGGGAGCTCGCGGAGGCCCTCCGGGAGGCGACCGAGGCGTTGACGCGGCTGGATGTGGCCGGGTCGGGGCCGGTGGCGGAGGCTGCGGTCGACGCGTATCGGGCCCGGGCCGAGCGGGGGCGGGAGGTACTGGCGCCGGGGTATCCGTCGCGGGCGGTGCGGGTGCTGGAGCTGGCGCAGCGGGTGGGAGCGCTGATCGCTGTGGCGACGGAGAGCGGGCCCGGGGGTGCGGTGAGTTCGTCCGAGATCTCCGCGCGGCGGGAGGCGTTGCGGCCGGTGGAGCGGACGGCTCGGCGGGCGCAGGTCGCGGCGTACAACTCCGTTGTGGAGGAGCGGGAGCGGGGGGTGCGGTAGCGGTCGGTTGTGCGGGTGCTCGGCGTCTTCGCCCGGGCCGGGTGGGTGCGCAGTCCGGCACTGCGGGATGTCTCCCCCAAGCTCTCGGCTTCGCTCGAGCAGGGGGTACGCCCAGGCCCGCCCGTGCCGCCCCGAGCGCGACTGCACGCAGCTGAGCGGATCAGAGGACCGCACGTGAGCGGACCGGCCTCCCAAGGCGGACCTGGGAGGCCGGTGTCACCTCCGGCTCGGAGACGGAGGTGGGGCGTCAGTGGTTGACGGCGAGGTTGCCGAAGGCCGGGTTCAGGACGCCCACGACGTTCACGCTGTTGCCGGAGACGTTGACCGGGACGTGCACCGGCGCCTGGACGACGTTGCCCGAGGCGACGCCCGGGGAGCCCACGGCCTGGCCGTCGGCGTGCGCGCTGGTGGCGGAGGCCATGCCCGCGCCCGCGGCCAGCAGGCCACCGGTCACCATCGTCACGGCCGCTGCCTTCTTCAGGTTCTTCACTTCTGAGCCCTCCTTGCGATTGCCACGGCAGGCGCCGCAGCACGCACTGGAGAACGGCGGAGATCCATCGAGGTTGCGCCATCTGAGGGACGTTCCCACGACAGTATGAATCTCAGTCCGGAAGGGAACCCTCCGCGTTGCCGTGGGGTGAGGGTGTCAGCCGGCCACGCCATGGCGAACGGCCCACAGGGCGGCCTGGGTTCGGTCGGACAGGTCGAGTTTCATCAGGATGTTCGAGACGTGGGTCTTGACGGTCTTCTCGGAGAGGACGAGCGCGCGAGCGATCTCCCGGTTGGACCGGCCGTCCGCTATCAGGCCGAGCACCTCACGCTCCCGCTCGGTGAGCGAACCGCCTCTGCCGGAGCCCGAGTTGGCCTCCTCCTGGGACAGCAGGGCACCGGCGACCTCCGCCTGGAGGAGGATGTGCCCGGCGTGGACCGAGCGGATCGCCCCGGCGAGGGCGTCGGGGTCGACGTCCTTGTAGACGTAGCCGGCGGCACCGGCGCGCAGGGCCGGGACCACCGTGCGCTGCTCGGTGAAGCTGGTGACGATCAGCACGCGCGCGGGGTTGTCCAGTTCGCGGAGTCTGCGCAGGGCGTCGATGCCGTCCATGCCCGGCATCTTGACGTCCATGAGGATGACGTCGGGCTTCAGTTCCTCGGCGCGCTCGACCCCTTCGGCCCCGTCCGCCGCCTCGCCGACGACCTCGATGTCGTCCTGCACTTCCAGGAAGGTGCGCAGGCCCCGGCGGACGACCTGGTGGTCGTCGACGAGCAGCACCTTGATTGCGTCAGCCACCGGGAACCTCCATCTCGATCGTGGTGCCCTTGCCGGGCGCCGATTCGACGGTCAGCGTGCCGCCGGCCCCGCTCGCCCGGTCCCGCATCGAGACCAGGCCGAGGTGGCGCCCCGCACGGCGGACCGCGCTCGGGTCGAAGCCGCTGCCGTCGTCCGTGACCCGCAGGACGGCTCCCCCGCCGCGGCGGTCCAGGGTCACGTCGACGTGGTCGGCGCCGGAGTGGCGCAGGGCGTTGTGCAGGGCCTCCTGGGCGACGCGCAGGACGGCCTCCTCCTGGGAGGCGGGCAGGGCCTTCACTCCGTGGCCCGCGAAGGTCACGCGGGCGCTGTGGGCGCGGTCGAGGACCTGGATCTGTGTCCGGAGGGTGGCGACCAGGCCGTCCTCGTCGAGGTCGGCGGGGCGCAACTCGACCACTGCCGCGCGCAGTTCGTCCGCGGCTTCGGCCGCGAGGGCCGCCACCTGCTGGAGTTCGCCCTTGGCGCGGGAGGGGTCACGGTCCACCAGGCGGGCCGCGGCCTGGGCGGTCAGGCGGAGGGAGAAGAGCTTCTGGCTGACCGCGTCGTGCAGTTCGTGGGCGAGGCGGGAACGCTCCTCGGCGATGGTCAGTTCGCGGCTGCGCTCGTAGAGGCGGGCGTTGGTGAGGGCGATCGCCGCGTGCTGGGCGAGGGTGCCGAGCAGTTCCTCGTCGTCCTGGGTGAAGCCGCAGCCGCCGTCGGGTTTCGGGCAGTTCTTGTTCGCCAGGAAGAGCGCGCCGATGACCTCGTCGCCGTCGCGGATCGGCAGGCCCAGGAAGTCGACCAGGTCGGGGTGGGCCTTGGGCCAGCCCTCGAAGCGGGGGTCCTTGCGGACGTCGGCGAGGCGCTCGGACCCGGCCTCTTGCAGCATCGCGGCGAGGATGCCGTGCTGGCGCGGGAGGGGGCCGATGGCCTTCCACTGCTCCTCGGTGACGCCGTCGACGACGAACTGGGCGAAGCCGCCGTGGTCGTCCGGGACGCCGAGCGCGGCGTACTGCGCGTCGAGCAGTTCGCGGGCCGAGGCGACGATCGTCTTGAGGACGTCGCGCACCTCGAGATGCCTGCTCATGGCCAGCAACGCGGAGCTCACCGCGGCGAGGCCGGACCGGGGACCGTGGCTCATGTCCTCACGGTACCGGCGGGCTGTGACAGCGCGGATCGGTCCAGTGACGGCGGGCACCCGGTCCGGTGGACCTAGGTCGCGGGGCCGAGACGGCCGGGCGATGTGGCGTAGATCCGGGGACGTGGGCCATCCGCGGCCGGACCCGGCATCGGTGGTGCCGGGGTTCCTGCGGCTGCTGGACGAGCGGTCGGCGAGTGGGCGCTGTGGGGGCTCCGGCGCTGGTGGAAGGGGCCCGATGGCGCCGGCCGTGCGGGGGCAAGAGGTGCTGTCGGGCCGGGTGCCCGGGGCAGGAGTTCGGGGGCGTGCGCCTCATCGAGCCGTGAAAGGGCCCTCACGCAGAGCATCGCTTGTGCAACTGGCGGTGAGAACGCGTGCCGCGCCATGTGAGCCCGCACATAGGGCGCACGTCACGTACGAAAGTGCATAGGAGACAAAGCCGCCCCTTTTGAGCGGCGCATACAGTCCAATCTGCCCCGATTTGCCCTTCCCTGATCCACTATCTCCCTTCGTACGTCACACCTTTGCCACGTCATTTTGCGGCCGCTAAGAATTGCTGCTGTCGCTCAGCGCCGTGGGTTCTTCCCCCGCGGCGTTCGTGTCGGAAACACACCGAGTCCAACGCCGGACGCCGAGCGACCCCCGCGCTATTCGAAGAGGTCCACACCACCATGCCCAAGAACATCTTCAGCCGTGCTCAGAGTCGTAGCCTGACCCGTCACCACAAGATCGCCATGGCCGGTGTCGCCACCCTCGGTGCCGCCGCCATCGGGCTCTCCGCAGTGCCGAGCGGCGCCTCGACCAAGACCACGACCGAGGCCGCTCAGCCGGTTGCGGTGGCGTTCAGCACCGAGCAGATCAAGGACGTGAAGGCGAGCGTCACCGACCAGATGGCCGGCGCCAGCCTGAAGGCCGAGCAGATCGAGGCGAAGAAGAAGGCCGACGCCGCGGCCGCCGCCAAGAAGAAGGCCGAGGCGGCAAAGAAGGCCGAGGCGGCAAAGAAGAAGGCCGAGGCCGCGCGCAAGGCCAAGGAGGCCGCGAGCCGCGACGCCAAGCGCGCCCAGGTCAAGAAGGCCGCCGCCAAGAGCTACCCGAACAACCTCGACGGCTGGATCCGCGAGTCGCTCGACGTCATGAAGAAGCACGGGATCCCCGGCTCCTACGAGGGCATCAAGCGCAACATCATCCGGGAGTCCTCGGGCAACCCGAAGGCGATCAACAACTGGGACATCAACGCCATCAACGGCATCCCGTCGAAGGGTCTGCTGCAGGTCATCCCGCCGACCTTCGAGCACTGGCACGTCCCCGGCACCTCCTGGGACATCTACGACCCGGTAGCCAACATCACCGCCGCCTGCAACTACGCGGCCGACAAGTACGGCTCGATGGACAACGTCAACAGCGCGTACTGAGGCCGGCGCGGACCTCTCTGCATCGCTGCACGAACGCCGAAGGGCGGCACCCCCTGACGGGGTGCCGCCCTTCGGGCGCGGTGGAGCGGTGACTACTTGCGCATGACCTCGGGCTCGTGGCGGCGCAGGAAGCGGGCCACGAAGAAGCCGCAGATCACGCCGAGCGCGAGCAGCGCGCCCATGTCCATGGCCCAGGCCCCGACCGTGTGCTCCCACAGCGGGTCGGTGTCACCGGCCGTCTCGGGCGGGCTGATCTTGTTGAAGTCCAGCGTGGCCCCGGAGGCGGCGACCGCCCAGCGCGACGGCATCAGGAACGAGAACTGGTTGACGCCGATCGAGCCGTGCAGCGTGAACAGGCAGCCGGTGAAGACGACCTGGATGATGGCGAACATCACCAGCAGCGGCATGGTCTTCTCGGCGGTCTTGACCAGCGCCGAGATGATCAGGCCGAACATCATGGACGTGAAGCCCAGCGCCATGATCGGCACGGACAGCTCCAGCAGCGTGGCGCTTCCGAAGACCAGGCCCTCCTCGGGGAGCTCCCGGCTGGAGAAGCCGATGACGCCGACCAGCAGGCCCTGCAGCACGGTGATCATGCCGAGCACGAACACCTTCGACATCAGGTACGCCGAGCGGGACAGGCCGGTGGCGCGCTCCCGCTCGTAGATGACCCGTTCCTTGATCAGTTCGCGGACCGAGTTCGCCGCGCCCGCGAAGCAGGCGCCGACCGCGAGGATCAGCAGGACCGTGGTGGCCGTGCCGTTCGGGATGATCCGGCCGGTCTGCGGGTTGGCCGGGTTCGGCAGCAGGCCCTTGTCCGCGTCGATGAGCAGGCTCACCGCGCCGAGCACGGCCGGCAGGATCACCATCAGGGCCAGGAAGCCCTTGTCGGACGCGATCACCGACACATAGCGCCGGACCAGCGTGACGAACTGCGACATCCAGCCCTGGGGCTTCGGCGGCTTCATCGCCTGCATCGGCGGAACCTGTACGGACTGCGGCGCCACGGCGTCGAGGTCCGCGGCGTACATCTGGTAGTGCTGCGAGCCCTTCCAGCGGCCCGCCCAGTCGTAGTCACGGTAGTTCTCGAAGGCGGAGAAGACGTCGGCCCAGGTGTCGTAGCCGAAGAAGTTCAGCGCCTCCTCCGGCGGACCGAAGTAGGCCACCGCGCCGCCGGGCGCCATCACGAGCAGCTTGTCGCACAGGGCCAGCTCGGCCACGGAGTGGGTGACCACGAGGACCGTACGGCCGTCGTCGGCGAGGCCGCGCAGCAGCTGCATGACATCGCGGTCCATGCCCGGGTCGAGGCCGGAGGTCGGCTCGTCAAGGAAGATCAGCGACGGCTTGGTCAGCAGTTCCAGGGCCACGGAGACGCGCTTGCGCTGGCCGCCGGACAGGGAGGTGACCTTCTTGTCCTTGTGGATGTCGAGCTTGAGCTCGCGCAGCACCTCGTCGATGCGGGCCTCGCGCTCGGCGGGCGTGGTGTCCGCCGGGAAGCGGAGCTTGGCCGCGTACTTGAGGGCCTTCTTGACGGTCAGCTCCTTGTGCAGGATGTCGTCCTGCGGGACCAGACCGATGCGCTGGCGCAGCTCGGCGAACTGCTTGTACAGGTCCCGGTTGTCGTACAGGACCTCGCCCTGGTTGGCGGGCCGGTAGCCGGTGAGCGCCTTGAGCAGGGTCGACTTGCCGGAGCCGGACGGGCCGATGACCGCGATCAGCGACTTCTCCGGGACGCCGAAGGAGACGTCCTTGAGGATCTGCTTGCCGCCGTCGACCGTGACGGTCAGGTGGCGGGCGGAGAAGGACACCTCACCGGTGTCGACGAACTCCTCGAGCCGGTCGCCGACGATCCGGAACGTCGAGTGGCCGACACCGACGACATCGGTCGGGCCGAGCAGTTGCGCACCGCCCTTGGCGATCGGCTGGCCGTTGACGTACGTGCCGTTGTGCGAGCCGAGGTCGCGGATCTCCATCCGCCCGTCGGGCGTGGCGTGGAACTCGGCGTGGTGCCGGGAGACCTGGAGGTCGGAGACGACCAGTTCGTTCTCCAGGGCACGGCCGATGCGCATCACGCGGCCGAGGGAGAACTGGTGGAACGTGGTCGGGCTGCGGTCGCCGTGGACCGGCGGCGCCCCCGCGACACCGCCGGGGCCCTGCTGCTGCGGGATGTGCGCCGCGGCCTGCTGCGGCTGCTGCCAGCCGGCCTGCGGTGCCTGCTGCGGCTGCTGGGCGGGCGCCTGCTGCGCCCAGCCGGGGTTCGCGCCCTGCGCGGCGTACGGCTGCTGCTGGGGCTGAACCTGCGGCGTGGCGACGGAGGCCGCGACGCCGGAGAGGTTCAGGCGCGGGCCGTCGGTCGCGTTGCCCAGGTTGACCGCCGAGCCGGGGGTGAGCTCCATGTGATGGATCCGCTGCCCCTGCACGAACGTGCCGTTGGTGCTGCCGTGGTCCTCGATGACCCAACTGCGGCCGTTGAAACTGACCGTGGCGTGACGCCAGGAGACCCTGGCGTCGTCGAAGACGACGTCCCCCTGCGGATCACGTCCGAGGGTGTATGCCCTGGACGGATCTAGCGTCCAGGTACGTCCGTTTGATTCCAGTACGAGTTCCGGCACTCCATGCCCCACTGAGTTGTCCCCCGAGTTATCCCCCGACATGGGGAGTCTAGGGATGTCGAACATCGGGGGGAACTATTTCAGGAGCGGCCCCCTGACCGAAAGTCGGGCCTTGTGCAGACCGCGCACGGCCGCTTCAGGCGATTCCGTTGACGGGGTTGAAAACGGGCCGGAGAGTGGTATTTCGACGCGAGGGGGACATGCCCGGTGTTCCCGTCGCGCAGCGGATCGGGGGGTCTGTCATGGGTGCTGCCACAGGTGACGGGTCGGCGAGGGGCAGTGCGCGCGTGCCGTGGGGGGACGTGCTGATGTCCGCCGTCGCCGCTGTGAGCTGGGCGTTGATCGGGATGGCGGGTACGGCGGCACTGGGCCTGCGGCTGCTGGAGGCGGACACGGCGGGCTCGTTGGGGCCGATGACCGCTGCGGTCGTGGCCCTCGGGGCGGGCGGGTCGGTCACGCCGTCCGGTGACGTGTCGGCGTTCGGCCTCACGGGCGCGCAGGCGGACACTGCCATCGAGATCACGCCACTGGGGGTGAGCCTGGTCGGGGCGGTGCTGCTGTCGTGGTTCTTCCTGCGGTCCTTGCGGGCGGCGGGAGTTGTGATCCCGCCGGCCGAACTCCTCGCGCGGGCGGGCGCGGTGGTCGTGCTGTTCGTGGCGATGCTGGGCGGGCTCGCGTGGGCGGGACACGATGTCATCACGATCGAAGGAGGGTCGCTGGGGCTGGACGACGTGCCCGGCGGCGGGGGCGTCGAGGTCCCGGGGCTGGGGGACATCGGAGGGTTGCTGCCGGACCGCCTCGGCGACCTGGTCGACGCGCGGGCCGCGGTCGGTTTCACGGTCGACACGGCATCGACGCTGCTCGGGGGGCTCGGGTGGTCTGTCGGCATCCTCGTCATCGCCCTGCTGGCCTCCCGCCGTACGCCGCTGCCGCCGGGCTGGGAGGCCGTGCACCGGGTGGTCCGGCCGGCCGTGTCCGCGGTGGTGACCGTGCTGATGGTGGCCGTGGCGGCGGGTCTCGCGGCGGCGGCGTACGCGGCGGCCGGCGACGACCAGCCCGAGCGCATCGCCGGCGCGGCGCTGCTCGGGGCACCGAACGGGGTGTGGCTGGGCGTGCCGATCGGCCTGCTGGTGCCCTGGGACGGCCGCGCTACGGGCAAACTGACCCGCTTCCTGCCCGACCCGCTGGAGGACCTGCTCGGTGCCGGCTCCGACCGGCCGGTGACGCTGGGACGGCTGGCGGAGCTGGACGGCCGGGTGTGGCTGCTCGGGCTCGCGGCGGCGGCGATGATGCTGCTGGCGGGTGTGCTGGCGGGGGTGCGGACGCCGGTGAGCCGGCCGGGTCCGGCTGCCGGGTGGGCATCGACGGCAGGCCGGGGTTCGGGCGCTGTCGGCTTCGCGGGGCGGTGCGGGCTGCGGCTGGGCGTCGCGACCGCTCTCGCCCTGCCGCTGCTGGGCCGGCTCACGGACGTGTCGGTGACGGCCTCCCTGTCCGTACTCGGCTTCGACGCGTTCGGCGCGGGCATCGAACTGCACGGCCACCTCGGCATGGCCCTGCTGCTGGGCACGGTGTGGGGCACAGGGGCCGGGGCCGCGGGGGCGCTGCTCGCGTGGGGGTGCGGGGCGGCGGGGCGGTCGGCGGCGGGGCTGGCTCTGGCCGGGGTCGGGGGCGGGGTCGGGACTGGAGAAGGCCGGTCCGGGGGCGGGGACGGGGGCCAGTCCGAGGGCGGGACGGCCGGGACCAGGACGGCCGGGTACGGAGCGGGTGCCGGGCCGACGGCAGGGACAGGAGGCCCGGTCCGGGTACACGCCGAGGACGCCTGGCAGGCGGGGCCCGGGGGCGGTACGACGTGGGCCGGGCACGACGGAGACGCCAGGCGGGCGGGGCCGGGGGCCGGTACGGCATCGCCCAGGCGCGACGAGGACACCAGCCGGGCCGGGCCAGCAGCCGGTGAAACGGAGTCGGGCCAAGCAGGGCCGAGGACGGGCACCGGACGGCCGGGACACGACGCCGGTACGGGTGCCCGGCAGGCAGGTGCAAGGACCGGTACGGCATCGCCCAGGCACGACGAGGACACCAGCCGAGCCGGGCCAGCAGCCGGTGAAACGGAGTCGGCCCAAGCAGGACCGAGGACGGGCACCGGACGGCCGGGACACGACACGGGTGCTGAGCGGCCCCGTGGTGCCGATGCGGCAGCAGGTGAGCGGGCCTCGCACGCCGGGGAAGCCGGGCCCTACGCGCCGGGCGTGCCGTACCGGCCGCCGAACCCGGCCACCAACCCGTACCTCCGCGTGCCGGACGAACTGCGAGAACCCAAGGACGCGAGGCCGGCCGGCGAGGAGCCGCCACCGGACGGTCCGCCGCCGTACCGGGCGTGCGGCGCCCCCGGCCCGCCGGACGAGACCCGCCCGGGCGATGAGCCACCGACCCTCGGCGACGGCACCCTCTACGGCGCCCCCACCGTCGCCCGGCCCGTCGGCCCTCCGCCCCGCGGCCCCCGGCAGTCCCCCGGGCCGAGGAACGGCAACGGCCCGCCCGCCCGGCCGGACGACGGGCCACCGCCTCCGCCGCCTCCTCCCCCACCACCGCGGAAGCCGCGTGGCGGGAGGTGACGCCGCGGCGGCGGACGCCGCAGAGGGCGGGACGGGTACCGTGCGTAAGATTCACGCCACCGACCCGACACCCACTGTTCCCTGTCCGCCAGACGGACCTCAGGGGCGGCGTGCCCGGCCCGCCGGATACGGTGGAACCACCATGAGCGCTTCGCAGACCTCGTCTTCCGACGTCCCTGCCGACGTCCCCACACTCCTTGTGAAGATCTTCGGCAAGGACAGGCCCGGCATCACCGCCGGCCTCTTCGACACCCTCGCCGCCTACTCCGTCGACGTCGTCGACATCGAGCAGGTCGTCACCCGTGGCCGAATGGTGCTGTGCGCGCTCGTGACCGAGCCGCCTCCCGGGCTCGAAGGGGGTCTGCGGGCGACCGTCCACAGCTGGGCCGAGTCGATGAAGATGCAGGCGGAGATCATTTCCGGCCTCGGTGACAACCGGCCGCGCGGGCTGGGCCGCTCCCTGGTCACCGTGCTCGGGCACCCGCTCACCGCCGAGGCGACGGCGGCGATCGCCTCGCGGATCACGAAGACCGGTGGCAACATCGACCGTATCTTCCGCCTCGCCAAGTACCCCGTGACCGCCGTCGAGTTCGCCGTCTCCGGCGTGGAGACCGAGCCGCTGCGCACCGCCCTGGTGACCGACGCGGCGAGGCTCGGCATCGACGTGGCGGTCGTGGCGGCCGGGCTGTACCGGCGCGCGCAGCGCCTGGTCGTCATGGATGTCGACTCGACGCTCATCCAGGACGAGGTCATCGAACTGTTCGCCGCTCACGCCGGCTGCGAGGACAAGGTCGCCGAGGTGACGGCGGCCGCGATGCGAGGGGAGCTGGACTTCGAGCAGTCCCTGCACGCGCGCGTGGCACTGCTGGAGGGCCTGGACGCCTCCATCGTGGACAAGGTGCGCAGCGAGGTGCGGCTGACGCCGGGCGCCCGCACCCTGATCCGGACGCTGAAGCGGCTCGGCTACCAGGTCGGCGTCGTCTCGGGCGGATTCACCCAGGTCACGGACGACCTGAAGGAGCGGCTCGGGCTGGACTTCGCGCAGGCCAACACCCTGGAGGTCGTCGACGGCAGGCTGACAGGCAAGGTCACCGGCGAGATCGTCGACCGCGCGGGCAAGGCCCGGCTGCTGCGCCGGTTCGCCGCGGAGGCGGGTGTGCCGTTGTCGCAGACCGTGGCGATCGGTGACGGCGCCAACGACCTGGACATGCTGAACGCGGCCGGTCTCGGGGTGGCCTTCAACGCCAAGCCGGTGGTGCGGGAGGCCGCGCACGCCGCGGTGAACTTCCCCTTCCTGGACACGGTGCTGTACCTGCTGGGGATCACGCGCGAAGAGGTCGAGGCTGCGGACACCGTCGATCTGGGCTGAACGGGACGCCCGGGGCCCGGCACCGCACCGGTGCCGGGCCCTGTCACGCGGACATGGTCGTCACTCGGCCGGCGCCCAGTAGTCCCCGAGCGTGCCCACGCCCGGCTCCAGGCTCTTCCACGGGCCGCTGAACGACAGGACGGCGAAGGCGGCGGCCGGGAACCCGCGGCGGGTCATCCGCTCGCGGGCCTCCTCCTCGGCCGAGCCCGCCAGGACGTCGGCGAGCCCCTGGATGCCCGGGTTGTGCCCGATCATGAGGACGTTCTGCATGTCGTCGGGGGTCTCGTTGAGCACGGCGATCAGCTCGCCCGGCGAGGCCTCGTAGATCCGCTCCTCGTAGACGGTTTTCGGCCGCTGCGGGAACTCCTGGACGGCGAGCTTCCAGGTCTCCCGGGTCCGGACCGCGGTGGAGCACAGGGCCAGGTCGAAGGGGATCGCGGTGTCGGCGAGCCTGCGCCCGGCCTCCGCCGCGTCCATCCGGCCCCGGTCGGCGAGCGGACGCTCGTGGTCGGTCACCTGTGGCCAGTCGGCTTTCGCATGGCGGAAGAGGACGATCCTGCGGGATTCTGCGACGCTCATGAGATCCAGCTTCGCATGAAACACGCCATCGGGCGCAGAGAGTTGACCACCCGGTTCGGCCGTGCTCAGCGGGCTGTCAGCTGCCGCATACGCTCGAAGAGGTGGGTGATCGCGGGGTCACCGGTGGCGGCGTGGGCGTCGGTGGGGTGCAGGATCAGGGCGAGCAGCGCGGTGAAGGCGAGCACGGGCAGGGCGAGGGCCCACCAGGGCAGTCTGCCGTCGGCGCCGGCCCGGGTCGCCGGGTGGGGCCGGGGGTGCGTAGGGGCCGCCATGGATGCCTCCGCTCTTCGAGTGGTCGGTGACCGTCGCGCGGTCACACACCTGAAGCTACGGAATCCCGGGCCGCCGCCCCATCCGGTGATCCACCCAGTTGACCCTGACCCTCACCCCCTAGGGGACAGGGGGGCCAGCCCCACCATGGGGCGCGTCGGCGCCGGTCATGGCGAGGCGATGATCGCGATGACGGCGATGACGATGAAGATCGCGAAGAAGGCGCCGAACACGAGCAGCATCTTCTTCTGACCGTGCTGGGGATTCGGGTCGAGCACTGGCATGGAGCAAGTCTCGCACCACCCCCGGGTGCCCGGCGCCCGGGGGTGACCCCGAGCCCCGGACGGTGGCTCAGCGGGCCGCCTCGTCCTCCACCGTGCGGTCGCGGCCCGCCAGGAAGCCGACCACCATCTGCGGGATCATCAGGGCGCTCATCAGCGCGATCGGCAGGCCCCAGCCGCCGCTGTGCTGGTAGAGGACGCCCACCAGCAGCGGTCCCGGAATGGAGATCAGGTAGCCGGCGCTCTGCGCGAACGCCGACAGCTGGGCCACGCCCTGCCCGGTCCTGGCCCGCATGCCGACCATGGTCAGGGCGAGCGGGAAGGCGCAGTTGGAGACGCCGAGCAGCAGGGCCCAGGCCCAGGCGCCGGCGGCGGGCGCGAGGTACAGCCCCGTGTACCCGGCGAGGCCGCAGACACCGAGGGCGAGCACGATCGGGCCCTGCTGCGGCAGCCGCGTGGCCAGGCGGGGTATGACGAAGGCCAGGGGCACGCCCATGACCATGGTGACCGCCAGCAGCAGCCCCGCGGTGCCGGCGGGTACACCGGCGTCGCGGAAGATCTGCGCCATCCAGCCCATGGTGATGTAGGCGGCGGTGGCCTGGAGGCCGAAGAAAACGGCCAGCGCCCAGGCGGTACGGCTCCGGGTGATCCGCAGCCGCGGTGCCTCCCCGGGCGCGGGTTCCGTCACGGCGGGGGCAGAGGTGTCCTGACCCGCGGGTTCCGTCCCGGCGAGGGCCGGTGTTTCCGGCCCCGCCGACGTCCCGGCGGGGCCCGGCGTGTCCGCCGAGGCCTTCCCGGCAGGCGCGGGCTCCTCTCCGCCCCGGTCCCCCGCCCCGGGCCTGTCTCCGCGTCGGTCCCCCGCCCCGGGCGCCGTCCGTCCGCGTACGAACGGCAGCCAGGGCAGCACAGCCGCCACGGCCAGCCCCGCCCACAGGGCCAGGCCGGACTGCCAGCTGCCGCCGAGGGCGTCCGTCAGGGGCACCGTCACGGCGGCCGCGAGGGCCGTACCGAGGGCGAGGGCCATCGAGTACAGGCCGGTCATGGATCCGACGCGGTCGGGGAACCAGTGCTTGACGATGACCGGCATCAGGACGTTGCTGACCGCGATGCCCATGAGGGCGAGGGCGCTGGCGGCCAGGAAACCCGCCGTGCCGCCGGCGTACGGGCGGATCAGCAGGCCGGCGGCGATGGCGGCCATGCCGGCGCACACCACGGCGCCCGCTCCGAAGCGGCGGGCGAGCCGCGGGGCCGTCACGCCGAAGACGGCGAAGCACAGCGGCGGCACCGAGGCGAGCAGCCCGGCCGCGCTCCCGCTCATGCCGAGTCCGTCGCGGACCTCCTCCAGGAGGGCGCCGAGGCTGGTGATGGCGGGGCGGAGGTTCAGCGCGGACAGCACGATGCCGGCGACGAGCAGCCGCATCGTCCACGCGCGCGCGGGGGTGCCGCCGGGTTCCCGGGCGTCGTGTGCGGCCGAGCCGCGTGCGGTCGGGGGCGTCATCGTCCGGGTTTCCTCACCAGCCATGAGGCCCATCATAGAATCATGGGATGATTGACTGTCCACTCGTCGGCTGCCCTCCGGCGCCCCGGTCGTGCGAAGGTGAGCCATGCCCCTGAGCCATCCCCGCCGTTCGGCGCTCTCCGAGCAGGTCATCGCCGCCCTGCGGGCCCAGATCACCTCGGGCGAGTGGCCCGTCGGCTCCCGCATTCCGACCGAGCCGGAACTGGTCGAGCAGCTGGGTGTCGCCCGCAACACCGTCCGCGAGGCCGTCCGCGCGCTGTCGCACAACGGCCTGCTGGACATCCGCCAGGGCTCCGGCACGTTCGTCGTGGCGACGAGCGAGCTGGCGGGCGTGATGCAGCGGCGGTTCGCCGAGGCCGACCCCCGGCACATCGCCGAGCTGCGCTCCACGCTGGAGTCGGCCGCCGCCCGGCTGGCCGCGCAGCGGCGTACGGAGAAGGACCTGAAGCAGCTCGACGCGCTGCTGCTGCGGCGTGAGGAGGCCTGGGAGTCGGGGGACGCGGAGGCGTTCGTGACGGCGGACGCGACCTTCCACCTGGCCGTGGTGTCCGCTTCCCACAACGACGTGATGACCGCGATGTACGCGGACCTGGGCGAGGTGCTGCGGGACTGGCTGCGCGAGGACGTCGGCGAGGAGCTGACGCCGGAGACCTACATGGACCACGGGCGGCTGCTCGACGCGATCCGCGCGGGCGACGCGGACGAGGCGGCGGCGGAGGCCGCCCGCTACCCGTTCCTGTGCCGCCCCGGGGGGATCAGCTCGCCCGCCGGTGACTGACCCACACGTCGCCGACCTCTTTCCAGCAGCGGCCCGTCAGCCGCACGGTCTGCGCCGGACCGGCCTCCACCGGGGAGCTGTCGGTGTCGATGTCCCACCAGCGGGCGCACTCGACGTGCAGACTCACCCGGTCGGGCTCCGGATAGGGGTTGTGACAGAACGCGGTCACCTCGGACCCCGTGACGCGGATCCGGCACGCGGCGCCGAAGGGATCCGCCGGTTCGTCCCGGTCGGCGGGCACGCGCGCGTGAGGCACCGCTTGGTACGCCAGGGTCAGGACGAGGGCGACGGCGACGGACAGTGAGGCCGTTCGGCGGGACAAGCGCACAAGGGGACCTCCTCGGCCGTGCTGGGGAGGGGATCGCGTGGTGAACGCGTACTCCAGAGTGCCCAGTTACGGCCCGCCCCGCCCGGCCGGATGGGCCGAACGGGTGACGCCCCGCTCCCCGCGCGCTGCGGGAGACGGGGCGTCTACGACGTAGGGAAGATCAGGCGCCGATGGCGTGCAGACCGCCGTCCACGTGGATGATCTCGCCCGTGGTCTTCGGGAACCAGTCGCTCAGCAGCGCGACGACACCGCGGCCGGCCGGCTCGGGGTCCTTGAGGTCCCACTCCAGCGGGGAGCGGTTGTCCCACACGGAGGCCAGCTCGCTGAAGCCCGGGATGGACTTGGCGGCCATGGAGCCGAGCGGGCCCGCCGAGACCAGGTTGCAGCGGATGTTCTGCTTGCCCAGGTCACGGGCCATGTAGCGGCTGGTGGCCTCCAGGGCGGCCTTGGCCGGGCCCATCCAGTCGTACTGCGGCCAGGCGAACTGGGCGTCGAAGGTCAGACCGACGACCGAGCCGCCGTTCTGCATCAGCGGCAGGCAGGCCATGGTGAGCGACTTCAGGGAGTACGCCGAGACGTGCATGGCGGTGGCGACGGACTCGAACGGCGTGTTGAGGAAGTTGCCGCCGAGGGCGTCCTGCGGTGCGAAGCCGATGGAGTGGACGACGCCGTCGAGGCCGCCGAGCTCCTCGCCGACGATGTCGGCCAGGCGCCCGAGGTGCTCGTCGTTGGTCACGTCGAGCTCGATGACCTTGACGGGCTTGGGGAGCTTCTTGGCGATGCGTTCGGTCAGCGTGGGCCGCGGGAACGCCGTGAGGATGACCTCGGCACCCTGCTCCTGGGCCAGCTTGGCGGCGTGGAAGGCGATGGAGGCCTCCGTCAGTACACCGGTGATCAGGATGCGCTTGCCCTCGAGAATTCCGCTCATGGTGATCAGTGACCCATTCCCAGTCCGCCGTCAACAGGGATGACGGCTCCAGTGATGTACGAGGCGTCGTCCGAGGCGAGGAACCGCACCGCCGCGGCGATCTCGTCCGGCTGCGCGTACCGGCCGAGCGGCACCTGCGACACGATGCCGGCGCGCTGCTCGTCGGTGAGCACCTTGGTCATGTCGGTGTCGACGAAGCCGGGCGCGACGACGTTGAACGTGATGTTCCGCGAGCCCAGCTCCCGGGCGAGGGAACGCGCGAAGCCGACCAGGCCGGCCTTGGAGGCGGCGTAGTTCGCCTGGCCCGCCGAGCCGAGCAGGCCGACGACCGACGAGATCAGGACGACGCGGCCCTTCTTGGCCCGCAGCATGCCGCGGTTGGCGCGCTTGACGACGCGGAAGGTGCCGGTGAGGTTGGTGTCGACGACCGAGGTGAAGTCCTCCTCGGACATGCGCATCAGGAGCTGGTCCTTGGTGACGCCGGCGTTGGCGACGAGGACCTCGACGGGGCCGTGGGCCTCCTCGACCTCCTTGTAGGCCTGCTCCACCTGCTCGGCGTCGGTGATGTCGCACCTGACGGCCAGGCAGCCCAGTTCCGCCAGGGCGGCCGGCGGCTCACCCGAGCGGTAGGTGATGGCGACCTTGTCGCCGGCATCGGCGAAGGCACGGGCGATGGCGAGGCCGATGCCCCGGTTGCCTCCGGTGACGAGAACCGAGCGGCTCAACGGATCACCCTTTCGATAGCGGTCTGCGTACCCCGCCCGGGGCGCCTGGACGACAGGCGGCGATGACAGGCGGCTTCCTCGAAAACCTATCGGTCCGGGCACGCCCGCGGACAATCGGGCACCCACAGTGGCGTACCGGACTCCCTGTCGGGTTTCTACAGTCGACCGCTAGATCATTCCGCCGTTCCGGGTGCGTAGACGGGCAGCCCTTGGGCGCGCGCTGTCTCGAGCATCCTGCGGTCGTACGTCACCACTGCGGTCACGTCGTCACGCAGCGACAGTGCGCTGGCCACATGGATCGCGTCCAGCGTTCTCAGGCACCCGACCAGGAGAGCCGCAGCGTCGCGCACCTCTCGGGTGAGCAGGATCTCGGTGATCCGGGCGTCCAGGTCCTCCATCGCTTTGGGAAAGTGCCCCATGAGGTCCAGCGTCCGTACGGTCTCCACGAAGCCGAGCGTGCTGGTGGCGAGCGGCTCCATGGCCCGCTGCTGGAGGAAGGCGTCCAACGCGCCCCAGTGACTGCGCCGGGTCATCCAGGTGACCAGCGCGGACGTGTCCATGTAGATCAACGCTCGTCCTCTGCGCGCTCGGCCAGCAGGAGCGCCACGGGGTCGATGTCTTCCGGCACCTCGTAGTGCGGCATGCTGTGGCGGTCGGCGGCGGTGACCGGCTTCAGCTTGATCTTCCCCTGCGCCACCAAGTGCGCGTACCGCTCCATGGGACTGCCCGCCGGAGACAGTATCGCGATCACGTTGCCGTGCCGGGTGACCTCGATCGCCTCGCCCTTCTCGACCCGGGCGAAGACCGCGCTGGGGTTGTACGAGAACTCGCGAACGGAAATGGTGCTCATACCGCCCTCCCGTCACAGCAGGCTGGATTGTGCGTACATATCGCTGATGGTACCTATATTCTGCCGGTACCCGGCTTGAACACCTCCGGGCCCTCGGACTCCGTCGCTTTCATACGGTCCCGCGGTTGCGTGCCGTGTCGACCGACGCGGCGAGACCCTCGATGTCCGAGGCCAGGTCCCGCCAGGGACGTGCGAGATCGACGACGTGTCGCCAGATCCTCAGCCGCCCCTCCCCCACCGGCACCTCCACGACTCCGGGCCTGCCGGAGGCGTAGACGAGATGCCCCTCGGTGAGACCGAGGCGTACGCAGTAGGCGGTCATCTGGTACAGGTCGCCCCGCTGCGGTCTGGTCTTGAACTTGGCGTCCAGGACGACGGCCTGGCGCATCGCCCCGTCGCGCGGCGACGGCAAGTGCACGAGGTCGGGCTTGAGAGGACGTGCCTGCCGGCGGCGTCCAGGGAGAAGTTCCGGTCCTGCGGTTCGGGCCTGCCCCCGATGCGCGGTCGCAGGGATTCGCCGACGGCGCGGGCCAGGTAGGCCTCGAAGAGGCGCCACATGGTCACGAGCATGCCGTCGACGGCGATCTCGCGGCCGTCGCCGAGTTCGTAGGAGGCGCCGCGCAGGACGCGTTCGGCGAGGACGAGGGCGTGGGCGTAGCGGGCGTTGCGCCGGTCGGGGGTCCAGCGGGGTGCCGGGGCCCCGGCGGGCAGGAGCCGGACTCCGTCGAGCCGGGCGGTGAGGCGCTGGAGGGCGGAGCGCGGTGCCGGGTCGAGGCCGGGCACGCGCAGGAGGCGGCGGGCGGCGGCGAGGAGGAGGAGGAGGAGGCGGCGGCGGTTCTCCGTTATGTCGGGCGTGTGGTCGTCGTAGGCGACTTCCAGGGGCACGGGGACACCCGGTCTGCGGCGGAGCTGGTCGGCGTGGCGGATGCGGCCCCGGACGACGGGCAGCGTGTCGTACGTCTCCCGGTAGTCGTGGAGGACGCCGTGCAGCAGGGCGCGTTCGGCGGCGGAGACGAAGGCGTGCGCCAGGGCCGGGAGGAGGTCCGGGCGGGCGTCGGCGGTGACCGGGCACGGATCGAAGTCGACGCGCTCCGGGGCATAGGAGACGAGGTGGAGGAGACGGTCGACCGGGACCTTGGGGGTGATCGTCAGCTGGAGGGCGCCGTCGCCCCTGCCGAGACGGACGGCCCCCACGCGGTCCTTGGCCTTCAGCCGCCACAGTGTGGCGGCCTCGGGGTGCAGCTGGACGAGGCCGTCGTGGGTGGCGAGCGTCGCCACCTGGGCGGGGGTGAGGTTCCAGGTGGTCCAGCCGCCGCCCTCCGCGAGCCGGATGCGCGCGGCGGTGTCACGGCATTCGCGTGGCTGGGTGTGGCGGGAGATCACGAGTCCTCGGAGCCGGAGGTCTCGTCTGAAGGCGGCAGGATGCCGAGCTGTTCCCGCAGCTTGTCCAGTCCGTAGGTGAACTCCACGTCGGTGCCGTCGCCCCAGTGGTGCTCGGTGAGGAGCGGGATGATCTGGGTCTTCCACAGCCGTTCGAGCGCGCCTTCGCCCGTGCGGGCGAGGTCCTGCATGAAGTACGAGGGGCCGACGCGGAAGGAGCGGTCCCCGGGGCTGCCGTCGGCGAGGAGGCGGTTGATCTCGTCGAGGAGACGGGCGTGGGAGTCGTCGAACGCGGCCGGGTCCTCGCCCCGTTCCTCCGCCCGCCTGCGCAGCCAGGAGTCCAGCAACCCGGCCACCGGCGGGGTGTCGGGGTGCAGCTCCATGAAGGAGAAGCGGCGGCGCATGGCGGCGTCCATGTACGCCACCGAGCGGTCGACGGTGTTCATGGTGCCGAGGATGTAGAGGTTGGGCGGGAGGCGGAAGCCCCGTCCGTCGTCGGAGCCGTACAGCAGGTGGACGCGCTCGTGGCGGTACTCCAGGAGGAAGTACAGCTCGCCGAAGATCTTGGCCAGGTGGCCGCGGTTGATCTCGTCGACGACCAGGACGAAGACCTCGGCCGGGCGCCGCTCCGCCTCGTCGGCGAGCTTGCGCAGCGGGCCCCGGACGAGGTCGTAGGCGAGGCCGCCGCCCGTGTCACCGTCCTGGCCGGCGCCCAGGCGCGGGCGGATGCCCTCGAAGAAGTCCTCGTAGGCGTAGGCGGGGTGGAACTGGACGAGGCGAACGTTCGTGGCGCTGGAAGCGCCGGCCAGGTGGCGGGCGAGGGCGAGTGCCGTGTACGTCTTTCCGGTGCCGGGCGGCCCGTGGAAGATCAGCTGCGGGGTGGCGCGGAGGAGCTCGACGCAGTCCCGGAGCCAGGTGGTGTCGGGCATGTGGAGCGCTTCGGCCAGTTCGGCGGTGGCGTCGGGCAGTACGGCCGGGCCCGTGGGCAGCGGGGCGGTGCGCGGCATGTCACCGATCAGGGCGAGGACGGTCTCGGCGTACTCGGTGGCCTCCAGGACCTGGGAGTCCGCGTCCTGGACGACACTGGAGAGTCCGGAGGGCAGGTCCTTGAGGAAGTCCAGGGGCTTGTTCAGGTTGCGCCAGTCGACGGGCCGCTCCAGCCGTTCCGCGTTGTGGGCGGCGGGACCGCCGACCACTCCGACGTACGTCTCGAAGCCGTCGGTGGACAGCACGATGTCGCCCTTGCGCATGCGGTTGAGGAAGGCGTCGAGTTCCCGGGCGACGGCTTCCCTGCGCGCGGGTCCGGTGGCGGGGAGCGCCGTTTTTCCTTCCGCAGGACGGTCGCGGCGGTGTGCAGGGCCTGGGCGACGACGGTCGTGATGCTGGGCACGGCGTCCATTCGTCGCAGGGGCGGGGGTGACGGCCGCGCCCGGACTCAGTCCAGGCCGACCGGGGTGATCGGGGTGATCGGGATGTCGTCGGGGCCGTTCGTCTGGACGAGCAGAAGGTCACCGACGGTGGCCTCAGGGCCTAGACCGAGGCTGGAGACCGGGACCGCGCCCGGAGCCTTCGCCGTGCCGACGGGCTGTAGGTGCAGCTCGCTCTCCGCGCCCTGGAAGGCGAGGACCGCCCACACCTCGTCGTGGCCGATGCGGGACACCACGCTGCTCAGCCGGTCGGTGAGGACCGCGCACACCACGGTGAGCCGTTGCCGCTCCGTCCTGGGCACGGGGAACGCGGCGATCCGCTCCAGCACGCCGGGCAACGCCAGTGTGCCCTCCAGCAGCCGCTGGACGGTCTCCCGCTCCTCATCCCGCCCGTCCGCGGTTTCGGCGGCGGCAAAGTGCACCAGGGGCAGGCCGTCGTCCAGGGTTCGCTGCCATTTGGGCAACAGGAAGTCGATGGTCAGGGCCTCTTCGCGGGTGGGTGGGTGCACCTCGTCGCCCTCGCCGAACTGGGCGAGCCAGGCGTTGACGTCTCCCCAGCGCCACACCGGTGAGCGTCCGGTGATCCCCTCGGGATCCGGGAAGGGCAGCTTGTCCTGCCGCCGCTCTCCGTTCACCCACTGCTGGACGTTCTGGCGCGAACGCTCGACCCGCTCCGCGATGTCCGAGACACCCACGAGGTCGGGGTCGGTACGCACCAGTCTCAGGGCGGGCAGGGACTTGCGCAGCCGTACGACGATACGGTGGGCCGCGTCGATCGCGTTGACCCCGCTCTCGGAGACGTCCAGGAAGTGCCGGCCTCGGTGACGGGTCAACACCCCATCGAAGGTCTCGTGGACGATCGCGACAGCTTTGTCGTCGTCCACCTCGATGCCGTCCACGACGAAGTGAAACTCGTACTCCATGGCGCCCCAGCCCCCCATGCGTATGCCTGCTCGCTCTTCCTGGTTCCGGTATCTGCGGCCTCTCGCTCCAGGGAACCCCCCAGATGCAAGCTTCGCCGAGCCCGAAGGTGTTGTCAATTGCCAACGCCGCCACGCAGGGCCGTGCGCGGGTCGTCCGGCGGCAGCGGGCACCACTTCGCCTTGCGGGCTATTCGACGGGCCTCCTGGCTGGGATTCTTCGGGGTGCCACCGACCCGGATCACCGTGCAGTGGTCCGGACACGGGCAGTACAGCGTGCCCCAGTGAGCCTCCGACGCGAGCGTCCACCCGTCGGCGACGAGCCGCTTGAGGACCGCCCTGACCTCCTTGCTCGGATGGTCCGCCGCAGCGACCTCACGTCCGACCACGTACGCCTCCACAAGCCGTCGCCCGTCGCAGAGCTGACCGTCAACTCGAACAGGCCGGCAAGCCTACCCGCCCCTACTGACACTGGCCGAAATCACAACTCGGCACGCGTAGCAGGGCGTTGCGGAAGATGATCGTCAACTACGGCCGAACGGGACACGGGCCGTCCGGGACACGGACCGCGCACTCGGCCCACACGGTCTTGCCCGGACCCGTCCGCCCGGCCACGCCCCAGCGGTCGGCGACGGCTTCCACGAGGAGCAGACCTCTGCCACTGTCGGCGTCCGCAGAGCCCTGGGCCGTCGGCTCCGGGTGCCCCGGGTGGGTGTCGGACACCTCGACGCGGACGAGTCCCGCGGTCCGGTCGCATGTGAGCCGCAACTCGAAGTCACGCCCCGGCACGCGGCCGTGGAGGGCCGCGTAGGAGGCGAGTTCGGCCACGACGAGGGTGACGGTATCGGAGGCCGGGCTGCCGTAGGGCAGGTGCCACCGGTCGAGCTGGTGGGTGGCGAGTCTGCGGGCGAGGCGTGCGCCGCGGCGCGTGGCGGAGAAGCGCTGGGTGAACACACTTACGGTTACGGCCTCTTGGGCCCGTGGTGCTGGCATGCGCCCAGCGTTCCGGGCCGCTCCCGGCCCCCAACAGGGACGACACCCATACAGGCGCGACTGTATCGGTGCACACTCTGGACTGGGTGGGTAACTCCCCGTGACCCTGGGCGGGTCGGGCGGGGTTGTGCGGGGCGTGGAGACGTGAACACGGGAGGCACGCGGCGATGAGGACGGACCACGGCGGAGGCGGAAACGGCGCCGCGAACGCCACGGAGGCGGAACTCTCCGACAGCCTGAAGACCTTCGGCGCGGTCCTCAAGGCCCTGCGCGAGGAATGCGGCCTGACGCAGGAGGAGTTCGCGGTGCGGGTGCGGTACTCGGCCGCGTACGTCGCCAAGATCGAGCAGGGGAAGCGGTTCCCGCCGGCGGACCTGCCGGGGCGGGCGGAGGAGGTCCTGGGGTCGGTCGCGGTCAAGGTCCTCACGGCTGCGGCGAAGAGTCTGACGCGGAGGGCGGTGTTGGCTTCCTGGTTTCGGCAGTGGGCGGAGATTGAGGAGGATGCGGTCTCTCTGTACACGTACGAGTGCCGAGCGATTCCAGGGTTGCTGCAACCTGAGGTGTACATCCGAGCCATCTTCGACCGGCGACTGCCGCCTGCGTCCGAGGAGCAGATCGAACGGGAGGTCGCGTCTCGGCTGGAACGGCAGCAGCTCATCTCCGCCAACCACAACACCGCGTTCAGCTTCGTCATCGAACAGAGCGTCGTAGCCCGGCGCATGGGAGGGCGCGAGGTCACCAGGCAAGTCATCGATCGCCTGCTTGAGATGAGCGCGCGGCGCAATGTCGAGATCCAGATTATGGCCACCGTCCAGGAGGACCACTGCGGCATCGACGGTCAGATGTACCTCGCGGAGACAACGGCTCATAAGTGGCTCGGCTACACCGAAGGCCAGCGGTCGAGCAGCCTGATCTCCGCGCCCAAGGATGTAAGCGTCCTGCTCCAGCGCTATGGCAAGCTGCGTTCCCAAGCCCTGGACTGTCGAGCTACCGTGACGCTGCTGGAACAGATGCGAGGAGCGCTATGACTACCGCCTACGAGCTGAGCTGGTTCAAGAGCAGCTACAGCGGCAGCGAGAACGACAACTGCGTCGAGGTCGCCGTGCGCCCCGAGGCCATCCGCATCCGCGACTCCAAGGACACGCACATCCGTCCACTCGTCTTCACACCGACCACGTGGGCGGCGTTCACGGCACTCGCAGCCCACGCGTCTCTGGACGGCTGAGTCCGCGTCGTACGTGACGACAACGGGCGGGTACGGGAGTTGTCCCCCACGGCCTGGGGCAGCCGGTCGTAGGTCAGCCCAAGCTCCCCCGCCGTCGCCAGAGCCCGGTACAGAGCACCGCGTACCTGGCTGACCAGGGCGAAGTCGTTGAAGTGGCCGGCCTGGAGGATGGCATCCTGCCGGTTGTCGACGAAGGTGACGCCGGTCGCCATCGTGGCCGAGGTGCCGATGCACTGGAGGCGGGGTGCTTCGCAGGCGTCCCGCAGCCGGCGGACGAGAAGGGCGACATCCGCTCCCTGGCGGCCCCTATAGGTGTGCAGTTCGTCGAGGGCGAGGAAGCGCAGGCCACGAGCGGCGCCGATCAGCTCCCGCCGTTCGTCGGGGCGAGTGAGGAGGTACTCCAGCATCACGTAGTTGGTGAGCAGGATGTCCGGCTTGTTCCGCAGGACCTGGAGTTTCTGCTCGGAGTCCTCCTGGCCGGTGTACCGCGCGAAGGTCACCTTGCGGCGGTCCTCGGGGACGCCCCACGTGAGGTACTTCTCCAGCTCGTGGAGCTGGCTGTTGGCCAGCGCGTTCATGGGATAGACGACGATCGCCGAGATCCCGTCGGGATTCGGGTGCCGCAGCACCTTGTCGACGATCGGCACGATGTAGGTCGGCCAGCGGGTTTTGCGCTCGCGCTCGCCGACGAGGTGACTCTCGATGTCCGGGTCCCGCACGGCGACGAGGGAGCTGGTGAACGCCTCGTACTCGGCGATGAGGTCGTGATGGACACCGAAGACGTCCATAGGTCGGTCGGGCCCCTTGATCACATACGTCCGCTTGGTCGCGTGCCACGTCCTGGAAGCAGACCCCCGCCAGGAGACGGACCACGCAACTGATCCACCCCTACTGCCCCACCCCCCTCCTTCCGCCGGTGGTTTCGCTTCCTCACGCTCCAGCTTTTTCAGGGGAGTCCGAAGAGCGAGACGTGGTTCACTGCCTCCGATGGTCACCACAGGCAAGCGCCCGAAGGGATCTCTCCGACCGTGCCCCATGACATCGATCAGACCTTCTTGGCACTCCCCCTACGCGCCCTCGCCGACGCGGCCCTCGCACGCGCGCGTGCACTCGGTGCCGAGCACGCGGACTTCCGGTTCGAGCGGGTGCGGGGCGCCTCCTGGCGGTTCCGGGACGCCAAGCCCGCCGGGTCCTCGGACACCACCGACCTCGGGTACGCGGTGCGGGTGGTGCACGGCGGTACGTGGGGTTTCGCGTCCGGCGTCGACCTCACCATGGACGCCGCCGCCAGGGTCGCCGGGCAGGCGGTGGCCATGGCCAGGCTGTCCGCCCAGGTGATCAAGGCGGCCGGTTCGGAGGAGCGCGTCGAGCTGGCCGACGAGCCGGTGCACGCCGAGAAGACGTGGATCTCGTCGTACGAGATCGATCCGTTCACGGTGCCCGACGAGGAGAAGGCCGCCCTGATCGCGGACTGGAGCGCGCGGTTGCTGGCGGCGCGGGGGGTGGACCATGTCGACGCCTCGCTGCTCACCGTCCACGAGAACAAGTTCTACACCGACACCGCCGGGACCGTGACCACGCAGCAGCGAGTGCGGCTGCACCCGGTGTTCAACGCCGTGTCGGTGGACGAGTCGAGCGGCGAGTTCGACTCGATGCGCACCCTCGCGCCGCCCGTGGGACGCGGCTGGGAGTATCTGCGGGGCACCGGCTGGGACTGGGAGAGCGAGCTGGAGCAGATCCCGGAACTGCTCGCCGAGAAGATGCGCGCCCCGAGCGTCGAGCCGGGCCTGTACGACCTGGTCGTCGACCCGTCAAACCTGTGGCTGACCATCCACGAGTCCATCGGGCACGCCACCGAGCTCGACCGGGCGCTCGGCTACGAGGCCGCCTACGCCGGCACGTCCTTCGCCACGTTCGACCAGCTGGGCAGGCTGCGCTACGGCTCGGAGCTGATGAACGTCACCGGCGACCGCACCGCCGAGCACGGCCTGGCCACCATCGGGTACGACGACGAGGGCGTCGCGGGCCAGTCCTGGGACCTGGTCAGGGACGGCACGCTCGTCGGGTACCAGCTGGACCGGCGGATCGCGAGGCTGACCGGCTTCGAGCGGTCCAACGGGTGCGCCTACGCCGACTCCCCCGGGCACGTGCCGGTGCAGCGCATGGCCAACGTGTCGTTGCGGCCGGACCCGGCCGGGATGTCGACCGAGGACCTCATCGGGGGCGTCGAGCGGGGCGTCTACGTCGTCGGCGACCGGTCCTGGTCGATCGACATGCAGCGCTACAACTTCCAGTTCACGGGGCAGCGCTTCTACCGGATCGAGAACGGGCGGCTCGCCGGGCAGCTGCGGGACGTGGCCTACCAGGCGACGACCACCGACTTCTGGGGCTCGATGGCCGCGGTGGGCGGACCGCAGACCTACGTCCTGGGCGGCGCCTTCAACTGCGGCAAGGCCCAGCCGGGCCAGGTCGCCGCCGTCTCGCACGGCTGTCCGTCGGCCCTCTTCAAGGGCGTCAACATCCTCAACACCACGCAGGAGGCCAGTCGATGAGCGCGCGCACCAGCAAGCCCCACGAGGTCGTCGAGCGCGCCCTCGAACTGTCCCGGGCGGACGGCTGTGTCGTCATCGCCGACGAGCAGTCCACCGCCAACCTGCGCTGGGCGGGCAACGCGCTGACCACGAACGGCGTCACGCGCGGGCGCACGCTCACCGTGGTCGCGACGGTGGACGGCAAGGAGGGCACGGCCTCGGGGGTCGTGTCGCGGTCCGCCGTGACCGCCGACGATCTGGAGCCCCTGGTGCGGGCCGCCGAGGCCGCCGCGCGCGGTGCCGGTCCCGCCGAGGACGCCCAGCCGCTGGTCACGGGCGTGGCGCAGTCGCCGGAGTTCACGGAGGCGCCGGTCGAGACGTCCTCGGCCGTGTTCGCCGACTTCGCCCCGGCCCTCGGCGAGGCCTTCGCACGCGCGCGTGCGGGCGGCCGCGAGCTGTACGGCTTCGCCAACCACGAGCTGGTGTCGACCTACGTCGGCACCTCCACGGGGCTGCGGCTGCGGCACGACCAGCCGAACGGGACGCTGGAGCTGAACGCCAAGTCGCCGGACCGGACCCGGTCCGCGTGGGACGGGCGCTCCACGCGGGACTTCAAGGACGTCGACCCGGCGGCGCTGGACGCGGAGCTGGCCGTGCGCCTCGGCTGGGCCGAGCGGCGTGTGGAGTTGCCCGCGGGGCGCTACGAGACGTTGCTGCCGCCGACGGCCGTGGCGGACCTGCTGATCTACCAGTTGTGGTCGGCGTCGGGCCGGGACGCGGTCGAGGGCCGCACGGTCTTCTCCAAGCCGGGCGGCGGCACCCGGGTCGGCGAGAGGCTGACCGACCTGCCGCTGACCCTGCGCAGCGACCCGTACGAACCGGGCCTGGAGTCGGCGCCGTTCGTGATCGCGCACTCCTCCGGGGGTGACCAGTCGGTGTTCGACAACGGGCTGCCGCTCGCGGCCACCGAGTGGATGCGCGAGGGCGAGCTGCGGCACCTGACGACCAGCCGCCACAGCGCCGGCCTGACCGGGCTGCCCGTGGCGCCGGGCATCGACAACATCGTCCTGGACGGGGGCGAGGACCGCTCTCTGGACGAGATGGTCGCGGACACCGAGCACGGGCTGCTGCTGACCTGCCTGTGGTACATCCGCGAGGTCGACCCGGCGACGCTGCTGCTCACCGGTCTGACCCGGGACGGCGTCTACCTCGTCGAGAACGGCGAGGTGACCGGCGAGGTGAACAACTTCCGGTTCAACGAGTCGCCGGTCGGCGTGCTGGGCCGGGCCACGGAGGCCGGCCGGACCGAGAAGACGCTGCCCAGGGAGTGGGGCGACTGGTTCACCAGGGCGGCGATGCCCGCGCTGCGCGTCCCGGATTTCAATATGAGCTCTGTCAGCCAGGGCGTATAACCTCGTAGGCGTTCGCAGCCGGCTGTCGCCCGGCCGGCCGAAGATCATCCAAGGAGACATGAGAACCGTGACGGACATCGTCGACGAGCTGAAGTGGCGCGGGCTGTTCGCCCTGTCCACTGACGAGGACGCTTTGCGCAAGGCGCTCGCGGACGGTCCCGTCACGTTCTATTGCGGTTTTGACCCGACCGCGCCGTCGCTGCACGTGGGGCACCTGGTGCAGGTGCTCACCGTGCGCCGGCTCCAGCAGGCCGGTCACCGGCCGCTGGCGCTGGTCGGCGGTGCCACGGGCCTGATCGGCGACCCCCGCCCGACCGCGGAGCGCACACTGAACGACCCGGAGACGGTCGGCGGCTGGGTCGACAGGCTGCGCGCCCAGATCGAGCCGTTCCTGACCTTCGAGGGCGAGAACGCGGCCGTCATGGTCAACAACCTCGACTGGACGGAGAACCTCTCCGCGATCGAGTTCCTCCGGGACATCGGCAAGCACTTCCGCGTCAACAAGATGCTGACGAAGGACTCCGTGGCCCGCCGACTGGAGTCCTCCGAGGGCATCAGCTACACGGAGTTCAGCTACCAGCTCCTGCAGGGCATGGACTTCCTCCAGCTCTACCGGCGCTACGGCTGCACGCTGCAGCAGGGCGGCAGCGACCAGTGGGGCAACCTCACGGCGGGCCTGGACCTGATCCACCGCCTGGAGCCGCACGCCGACGTGCACGCGCTGGCGACACCGCTGATGACCAAGGCGGACGGCACCAAGTTCGGCAAGACCGAGGGCGGCGCCGTCTGGCTCGACCCGGAGATGACGACGCCGTACGCGTTCTACCAGTTCTGGCTGAACGTGGACGACCGGGACATCTCGAAGTACATGCGCATCCTGTCCTTCCGTTCCCGCGAGGAGCTTCAGGAGCTGGAGAAGCAGACGGAGGAGCGTCCGCAGGCCCGCGCCGCGCAGCGAGCCCTAGCCGAGGAGCTGACGACGCTGGTGCACGGCGCCGGCCAGACGGCCGCCGTGATCGCCGCGTCCAAGGCCCTCTTCGGGCAGGGCGAGCTGGCGGGGCTCGACGAGAGGACGCTGGCCGCGGCCCTCTCCGAGGTGCCGCACGTCCAGGTGGCCGAGCTCGGTCCGGCCGTCGACCTGTTCGCCGAGGTCGGTCTGGTGGCCAGCAAGTCGGCCGCGCGCCGCACGGTCAAGGAGGGCGGCGCCTACGTGAACAACGTGAAGGTCGTCGGTGAGGACACCGTCCCCGCCAAGGAGGACCTGCTGCACGGCCGCTGGCTGGTGCTGCGCCGGGGCAAGAAGAACCTGGCGGCGGTCGAGGTCACGGGCGGCTGAGCCCGCACGGCGAAGGGGGTGGCCTCCGGTGCGGACGCCACCCCCTTCGCCGTGCGCCCCGTCATGCCCTGCGTCTGTCTCCCCTGGCCGCCGTCCACGCCCGGTCGCCGAGACCGACGAGGATGATCGCGGCCACCAGCTGGAAAACATGGCGCCACCAGTCGATGCCCGCTGTGGCTTCGACACCGGCCGCCCGGGCGATGGCATTGCCGGCGATGGCGCCGATCATGCCCAGGATGACGGTCAGCCACAGGGGAATGTGCTGCTTGCCCGGAATGATCGCCTTGGCGAGCAGACCGAGCACCAGCCCCACGAGGATCGCCCACAACCAGCCCATCGCTGCCTCCTCCACGGCTCGACGTGAGCACTACGGCCAGTGTCGGCCCAGACGCCCTGCGCCGCACGCCGGGAAAGCCGTACGCGCTACGGCCCGGGCTGCTCGCCCGGGCAGGACGGAACCCGGCCTCGTAGCCGACGCGGACGCGGCGTACCGTGGAAGTGTCCTGGCCGGGGCCCCGGTCGGCCCAGGCCGCTACGGGGCGGGGAGAGTCCGAATACGGGCGGATGGTGGAATGCGATGCGGAAGCAGCATGGCGGCGGCAACGTCCAGGTTTTCCGGATCACCGGCGCCCGGGCGGGGCTGCAGGACGACGTACGCGCCCGGCAGCGCCGGTACGTGATCTCGATGACGGTCCGCACGATCTCCGTGATCCTCGCGGCCACCTTGTGGAACGTCGAACGGCACGTGGCCATCGTGGCGTTGGTGCTCGGGCTGGTGCTGCCGTACATCGCGGTGGTGATCGCGAACGCGGGGCGCGAGAACGCGCCGTCTCTGCCGTCAACGTTCGTGGCGCCACCGGCGCGGCCCATGATCGCGCCCCCGGAGCCGCAGGACGGGCCGGCGGAATCCGCCGCGGAAGATGCCGTGTCGGGGACGATGCCGGGGGCGCGGGCGGAGTCGCACGAGCGGTAGGGCACCCGCGAGGCGATCACAAACGGAAGTCAACTTCCCGCCAAGCTCAAGAAAAGCTCAGATCAATCATGTTGTTCCAGTGCCGGGCCCGGGGTTACCCGTGACATACTTCGTACGCGCTCCGCATCCCCCGTCGGAGCGACGGACCGACGCCGGGCAGCTCCCCCCGTGGCTGCTCGGCGTCGCCTTTTCTGTGTGCAGTGGTGAGACGAACCTGTGAGTGACGAGACGCCCATCTGTTCCGCGAAGGGCTGCCGTGTCGATGCGGTGTGGGTGCTGGCCTGGAACAACCCGAAGGTGCATACGCCTGAGCGGCGCAAGACATGGCTGGCCTGCGAGGAGCATCGCGAGCATCTGTCGCAGTTCCTCGGGGTGCGGGGGTTCTTGAAGGACGTCGTTCTGCTCCAGGAGTGGGAAGAGACCGACTAAGGGGTCCAGCCGCTCAGCCGCCGATCGCCGACATCGGGCGGTCCGGCTGGACGAACGTCGGGTCGTCCAGACCCGCTCCCGCCTTCTTGCCCCACATCGCCAGGCGCCAGATGCGGGCGATCTCCTCGTCGGGGGCGCCCGAGCGAAGCGCCGCGCGCAGGTCCGTCTCCTCCTGGGCGAACAGGCAGGTGCGGACCTGGCCGTCGGCCGTCAGGCGAGTGCGGTCGCAGGCCGCGCAGAAGGGCCGGGTGACCGAGGCGATCACACCCACCACGTGCGGGCCGCCGTCGACCAGCCAGCGCTCCGCCGGGGCCGAACCGCGCTTGTCCTCGCCCTCGGCGGTCAGCTCGAAACGCGTGCGCAGCGAGGCCAGGATGTCGCCGGCCGTGATCATGCCGTCGCGCTTCCAGCCGTGCTGGGCGTCCAGGGGCATCTGCTCGATGAAGCGCAGCTCGTAGTCGTGCTCCACGGCCCAGGCCAGGAGGTCGGGGGCCTCGTCGTCGTTGAGCCCCGGCATCAGGACCGAGTTGACCTTGACCGGGGTGAGACCGGCGTCACGGGCGGCGTACAGGCCCTCGAGGACGTCCTTGTGGCGGTCGCGGCGGGTGAGGGTCTTGAAGACGTCGGGCCGGAGCGTGTCCAGGGAGACGTTGACCCGGTCCAGGCCCGCCGCCTTCAGAGCCGCGGCCGTGCGCTTGAGGCCGATGCCGTTGGTGGTGAGCGACATCTGCGGGCGGGGGTCCAGGGCCGCGACGCGCTCGACGATGCCGGCCAGGCCGGGGCGCAGCAGGGGCTCGCCGCCGGTGAAGCGGACCTCCTCGATGCCGAGGGACGTGACCGCGATGTCGATCAGGCGGACGATCTCGTCGTCGTTCAGCAGGTCCGGCTTGGCCAGCCACTGCAGGCCCTCCTCGGGCATGCAGTACGTACAGCGCAGATTGCACCGGTCGGTCAGCGAGACCCTCAGGTCGGTGGCCACTCGGCCGTAGGTGTCGATGAGCACGTGGGCCCCCTCCCTCGACGCGGATCGTGCGTGCGGCACGGTTTCTCCGACTCCTGCGAGCCTACGCGACCGCACCGACATCACCACAGGCCTCGATCCCACGACGCACGACGCGGCCGCGCCGCAGGGACCTGGAGGTTCCTACGACACGGCCGCGTGGCAGGGGTCGTGCTCAGTGGGCGCCGGTGCCGGTCAGGGACCTGACCTCCAGCTCCGCGAACTTCTTGGCGTCCGGCTCCTCCTTGGACAGGACCGTGCCGAGCCAGCCCATGAGGAAGCCGAAGGGGATGGAGATGATGCCCGGGTTCTTCAGCGGGAACCAGGCGAAGTCGACCTCGGGGAACATCGCCTTGGGGTCGCCGGAGACGACCGGCGAGAACAGCACCAGGCCGACGGCGACGATCAGGCCGCCGTAGATCGACCACAGGGCGCCCTGGGTGGTGAACCGCTTCCAGAACAGGCTGTAGAGGATCGTCGGCAGGTTGGCGGAGGCCGCGACCGCGAAGGCGAGCGCGACCAGGCCGGCCACGTTCAGGTCGCGGGCGAGGGCGCCCAGGCCGATGGAGACGACGCCGATGAGCACGGTCGCCCAGCGGGCCGCACGCACTTCCTCCGCCCCGGAGGCCTCCCCCTTGCGGATGACGTTGGCGTAGATGTCGTGCGCGAAGGACGACGACGAGGCGAGGGTGAGTCCGGCGACCACGGCGAGGATCGTCGCGAAGGCCACCGCCGAGATCGTGGCGAGCAGGATCGCGCCCCAGGTCGAGTCGACGCCGCCGAGGTGCAGGGCGAGCAGTGGGGCCGCGGTGTTGCCGGACGGGTTGGACGCGATGATCTCTTCCTGCGAGATGAGCGCGGCGGCGCCGAAGCCGAGCGCGATCGTCATCAGGTAGAAGCCGCCGATGATGCCGATGGCCCAGTTGACGGACTTACGGGCGGCCTTGGCGTCGGGCACCGTGTAGAAGCGGATCAGGATGTGCGGCAGACCGGCGGTGCCGAGCACCAGGGCGATGCCCAGGGAGAGGAAGTCCAGCTTGGAGGTGCCGGTCGCGCCGAACTGGAGGCCGGGCTCCAGGAAGGCGGCGCCCTTGCCGCTGTTCGCGGCGGCCGTGCCGAGCAGGTCGGAGATGTTGAAGTTGAACTTCAGCAGCACCAGGAAGGTGATCAGGAGGGTGCCGCCGATGAGCAGCACGGCCTTGACCATCTGGACCCAGGTGGTGCCCTTCATGCCGCCGATGGAGACGTAGACGATCATCAGGAGGCCGACGAGGGCGACGATGAGGATCTTGCCGGCGTCGGAGGTGATGCCGAGCAGCAGCGAGACGAGGACGCCGGCGCCGGCCATCTGGGCGAGCAGGTAGAAGATCGACACGACGATGGTGGAGGTACCGGCGGCGGTGCGGACCGGGCGCTGGCGCATGCGGTAGGCGAGGACGTCGCCCATGGTGTAGCGGCCGGAGTTGCGCAGCGGCTCGGCCACCAGGAGCAGGGCGACCAGCCAGGCGACCAGGAAGCCGATGGAGTAAAGGAAGCCGTCGTAGCCGAAGAGGGCGATGGCGCCCGCGATGCCGAGGAACGAGGCGGCGGACATGTAGTCGCCGGAGACGGCGAGGCCGTTCTGGAAGGCGCTGAACTGGCGCCCGCCGGCGTAGAAGTCGGCGGCGTCCTTGGTCTGGCGGCCCGCCCAGACGGTGATGCCGAGGGTCGCGACGACGAACAGCGCGAACAGGGTGATGATCAGCGGGCGGTGCTCGCTGGCCTCGTTCGCGGCGAGGAAGGTCTGCTGTACGGGGCTCATGCGCCGTTCTCCATCCGGGACTTGATGGCCTCGGCCTTGGGGTCGAGCTTCGCGGCGGCGTGCCGCGAGTACCACCAGGCGATGAGGAACGTGGTAACGAACTGGGCGACGCCGAGGACGAAGGCGACGTTGATGTTGCCGAACAGCTTGGTGCCCATGAAGCCGCCCGCGTAGTTCGAGAGCAGGACGTACAGCAGGTACCAGGCGATGAAGCCGACGGTCAACGGGAAGGCGAAGGAGCGGTAGGAGCGGCGCAGTTCACCGAACTCCGCGCTCTCCTGCACCTCGGTGAACTCCTCGGGTGAGGGGAGTTTGTATTGCTCTTTCGAGGGGGGAGGTGTGTCGGTGGCCACGGAGTCTCCTCGCAATGACGGAAGCGGTCGGGAAGGGGGACGGGGGCGAGTGCCTCGCGCTCCTTGTTCAACGTCACGGCGGCACGGGAGAACCGGTTCAACCGCGCGGCGTTCTTTCCGAAGTCGTTTCGGCAAAACGTTGCTGGCCAGCGAGAGCCCGGGATAGCTTCACTCTGCACCACTCGTCATGTACCTGCCCGAGCACCACCTGTGCCTCGGGCCGGTTTCGTTCCGGAGGATGTGGAGACCCCATGTCTCACTCGCGTTCCAGACGTCGGCTCGCGCTCGCCGTACCCGTCGTGTTGTCGCTGACCGCCTCGCTGGGCTTCCTGCCCGCCGCCGCGTCGGCGGCCCCGCAGGCGGAGTCGGTCACCCGGGCGGCGGACGCGCCGAAGCTGGCGTACGTCGTCAACACCAAGGTCAACCGTCACACGATCGCGTCGGTGAAGAAGGCGATCGGGAAGGCCGGCGGCTCGGTCGTGGCCACGTACGGGCGGATCGGCGTGATCGTCGTCCACTCCTCGAACGCCGATTTCGCCACGACCATACGCAAGGCCCGCGGGGTCAAGTCGGCGGGTGCGACGCGGACGGCGCCCCTGACCGCCGCGGGGACGAAGCAGGAGGGCGCGGTCGAGTACCTGACGGCCGCCCAGGCGAAGCGCGCCGAGGCCGCGTCGGCGAAGACGCCCGAGAGCGAGCCCCTCGAAGCGGACCAGTGGGACCTGCGCGCGATCGGCGCCGACCAGGCCGCGAAGATCAACCCGGGCAGCCGCAAGGTGACCGTCGCCGTGATCGACACCGGCGTGGACGACACCCACCCGGACATCGCCCCGAACTTCTCCGCCGCCCAGTCGGCCAACTGCGCCGGCGGCAAGCCCGACACCAGCGAGGGCGCCTGGCGGCCGTACACCCCCGAGGACTACCACGGCACGCACGTCGCCGGTGAGATAGCCGCCGCCCGCAACGGAGTCGGGGTGGCGGGCGTGGCTCCGGGTGTGAAGGTGTCCAGCATCAACGTGACCGACCGGGCGAGCGGCCTCTTCTACCCGGAGAGCGTCGTGTGCGCGTTCGTGTTCGCCGCCGACCACGGCGTCGAGATCACGAACAACAGCTACTACGTCGACCCGTGGCTGTACAACTGCATGGACGACCCCGACCAGCGGGCCATCGTCGACGCGGTCAACAGGGCCCAGCTGTACGCCCAGAGGAAGGGCACGCTCAACGTCGCCGCCGCGGGCAACTCCAACCACGACCTGGACGCGGACGCGATCGTCGACGACTCCAGCCCGAACGACACCACGCCCGCCGAGCGCACGATCGACCCGCACGAGTGCCTCGACATCCCGACCCAGCTGCCGGGTGTCGTCACGGTGAGCTCCACGGGCGTCGACAACGTGAAGTCGTACTTCTCGACGTACGGCAAGGGCGTCGTCGACGTCGCCGCGCCGGGTGGTGACCGCCGCTACCAGATCCCGGACACGCCCTCGAAGGACGGCCGCATCCTGTCCACCATGCCGAACGGCGCGTGGGCGTTCCTGCAGGGCACCTCGATGGCCTCGCCGCACGCCTCCGGTGTCGCCGCGCTCCTGAAGTCCAAGCACCCCTGGGCCTCCCCGGCCCAGCTCCAGGCGATGCTGAAGGCACAGGCCGACCCGACCGCCTGCCCCACGTCCTACGACCAGGACGGCGACGGCACGCAGGACGCGGTCTGCGAGGGCGGCAAGCACAACAACGGCTTCTACGGCCACGGCATCGTCAACGCGCTGCGCGCGGTCAAGTGACCGGACTCGCGCCACTGAGACCTTCCGCAAAGTCAGCTCGTACCGTGAACGAACTGGAGACAGAATGACCGCGCCGTACGCGCGCTACCGCCGCGCCGTCGCCATTCCGGCCGGGATGGCCATGGCCACGGCCCTCGCGTTCCTGCCGAACACCGCCGCCACGGCCGCCGAGGACGCCCCCGCGGCGGTCTCGGCCGACGCGACCCCGCTGAGCTACGTCGTCAACGTCAAGCCGGGGCACCGCACTTCGGCGTACGTGAAGAAGGCCGTCACCAAGGCCGGCGGGACGATCGTGACGTCGTACGACCAGATCGGCGTCATCGTCGTCCACTCCTCGAACCCCGACTTCGCCAAGACCGTCCGCAAGGTGCGCGGGGTGCAGTCGGCCGGGGCCACCCGGACCGCGCCGCTGCCGTCGGCGGCGACGGGTGACCTGGGCGCGCCGAAGGTGCTGAGCGCGGCCGAGGTCGCCCGGGCCGAGGCACCGGCCGGGCAGGACCCGTTGCAGCCCCAGCAGTGGGACCTGCCCGCGATCAAGGCGGACAAGGCGCACGAGAAGTCGCTGGGCAGCGACAAGGTCACGGTCGCCGTGATCGACACCGGCGTCGACGACACCCACCCGGACATCGCGCCCAACTTCGACCGCGAGGCGTCGGTCAACTGCGTCTCGGGCAAGCCGGACACGTCCGACGGGGCCTGGCGGCCGAGCGCCGAGGAGAGCCCGCACGGCACGCATGTCGCCGGTGAGATAGCCGCCGCCAAGAACGGCGTCGGCATGACCGGTGTGGCGCCCGGGGTGAAGGTCTCCGGCATCAAGGTGTCCAACCCGGACGGCTTCTTCTACACGGAGGCCGTGGTCTGCGGTTTCGTGTGGGCGGCCGAGCACGGGGTCGACGTGACGAACAACAGCTATTACACGGACCCCTGGTACTTCAACTGCAAGAACGACCCGGACCAGAAGGCGCTCCTGGACGCCGTCACCCGGGCCTCGCGGTACGCGGAGAAGAAGGGCGCGGTCAACGTCGCGGCGGCCGGCAACGAGAACTACGACCTGGCCTCCGACGAGATCACCGACCCGTCGTCCCCGAACGACACCACGCCGGGCGACCGGGTCGTCGACCCCTCGAAGTGCCTCGACATCCCGACCCAGCTGCCGGGCGTCGTCACGGTCGCCTCGACGGGTGCGAAGGGCATCAAGTCGTCCTTCTCCAACTACGGGCTGGGCGTCGCGGACATAGCCGCCCCGGGCGGCGACTCGACCGCCTACCAGAAGCCGGACGCGCCGGCCACGAGCGGCCTCATCCTGGGCACGCTGCCGGGCGGCAAGTGGGGCTACATGGCCGGTACGTCGATGGCGTCCCCGCACGTCGCGGGCGTCGCCGCCCTCATCAAGTCGACGCACCCGTACGCCTCTCCGGCCCTGGTCAAGGCCCTCCTGTACGCGGAGGCCGACGCCACGCCGTGCACGGACCCGTACGACATCGACGCCGACGGCAAGATCGACGCGGTGTGCGAGGGCTCCAAGAACCGCAACGGCTTCTACGGCTGGGGCATCACGGACGCGCTGGACGCGGTGACCAAGTAGAGCTGATGTGAAGGCAGGCCGGGCCGGGCGGGGACACCTGCCCGGCCCGCTTCGTGTCCGCGGCAGGATCTCCCGCCATGGACGTGGACGTGTACGTGGACGTGGACGAGGATCCGGCGACGTGGAGTGGTGCGGCGGCCGGCGGATGCGCAGAAGGAGGTGCGGCTGTGGTGGTCAGCCGCGTCGAGGGCTGACGGACTCTTCTTCCGGACTTGCCCCGTCCTGTGGAGGCTGGTGAAGATTTCGGGGTGACCTTGACAAGATCCACCCCCGGGGCGGCCGATGCCTGCGGCCCTGTGCGGCGCGCCGGAGCCGGCCGGGCCGCCGCCGTCCTGGTGCTCGTGGCGCTGGCCGCGTCGATCCCGCTGCTCGGCCCGTCCACCGCGCTGCACGGCACCGGGGAGGCGGAGGCGCCCGGCGCCGGGGGCATAGCCCTGCTGCGCACGGTGCTGTTCGCGGCGCTGTGCATACCGGTCGGCGAGCTGTTCGTGAACCGGCTGGCGCGGTCCGTGCCGGGCTCGGAGACCGGCCCCTCGGGCATGCCGCGCAGTTGGTCGCCCTTCGCGGCCGCCGCCGGTTTCGCCGCTGCCCTCGGGCTCGCCTCGGTGGTGGCCACGGGCAATCTGGTGCCGGGCGGCCTGTCGGACGTCGACGTCGGCGGGCTCTACACCTCCCGGGACGGCAAGCTCGCCCTGCTGGAGGTCAACGCGTTCCTCGTGGCGGGACTGTGCGCCGTGTCGCGGCGCCCGGCCACGCAGGTGTGGCCGCTGGCCGCCGTGGTCGTCGCCGAGGCCCTGCGCGCCCACCCCACGACCGAGCACAGCCCGCTGACCGGCTCGGGGCTGACGCTGGTCCACCTCACCTGCGCGGCGCTGTGGGTGGGCGGTCTGCTGCACGCCCTGCGCATCCTCCGGCTGCGGCAGGGCACGGCGGGCGCGGCGCTGCTGGGCCGCTACGCGCGCGTGGCGGTCGTTCTGCTCGCCGCCATCACCGCGACGGGCGTGGGCAGTTCCCTGCGCCGGATGCCGCCGGGGACGATCCTCGAGCAGCTGACGGCGACCGCGTACGGACGCGCGCTGCTCGCCAAGGTGCTCCTCGTGGCCGCGGTCGCCGCCCTCGCGGGGTGGGCACGACGACGGCTGCGCCGGGCGGCCGACCCGCTGACGGCCTGCGCCCCGGCCCGGGCGGAGGTCGTCGCCCTGGGCCTGGTGGTCGCGGCGTCCGGCCTGCTGACTGCGCTTCCGGTGCCCATCCGCTGGTGACGCGCGGCGGTCTCAGAAAGCGCGCATCTCGCCGTAGGTGGCGGCCGGTGCCCTCCGCGCGTCGAGGGCCCCGAGCGCGCCGCCGGCCAGCAGGGCCTGCGCGGCGATGTAGGTGAGCATGATCCAGAAGTCGGGCCGGGGCAGCTGCGGCCAGTCGGCGACGCCGGTCGCGATGAGCGTGTCGGAGAGCAGGAAAAGCGCCCCTCCGAGTCCGGCGAACAGGCCGAGCCGGGTGGCGGACCGGTAGGCCATGGCCGTCAGCAGGAGGCTGTACCCGGCGACGGGGACGCGCAGGTCGGCGGGCAGGTCAGGCAAGAGCAGCGCGATGGTCGCGACCAGGGCGGCGGCGTAGCCGAGGGCCAGGACGAGCGCACGCGCGCGTGGGACCGCGTTCCGGCTGCCGTACGCCGTGAACAGGACGAGGTAGCAGACGTGTCCCGCCGCGAAGGAGGCCATGCCGGCGAGGAAGGCGGGTTCGGCGTCGGACAGGAGCAGGACGTCCCCGCCCCACCCGAACAGCAGAGCTGCCAGGAGCGTCCCGGGCGCCCGGCGCAGTGCGGCCCAGCCGGCCAGGAGCGGCATCAGCAGGGGCTTGGCCACGGTGTGCCCCGCGTCGAAGCCGGCCGCGAGACAGACCAGGTCGACGGCCGCGACGAGGCCGAAGGCGGCCAGGACAAGGCGCGTGGGATTCACGCCGACGGGCCCTTCCCGGCCTGCGCGGCCTCGCCCACCGAGACGGCCTCACCCGCCGACGCGCCCCCACCGGCCGACGCACTCCCACCGGTCCGCGTGCTCTCACCGGCCGGCGACGGTGCCGGTGCGGTGACCCGTGCCGGGCCCCAGCCCGGCCCCCGGAACACCCGTCCCGCACGCTCTCCCCAACTGCGCGCCGCCTTCAGGTCCTTCGCGATGGCCACGTACTCGTGCGTCGCCACCTTCAGCAGGTTGTACGTGTCGATGTTCTTGGTCAGCCCGTACCGGGGCCGCTCGGTCTCGGCGACGAACGATCCGAACAGCCGGTCCCAGACGATGAGGATGCCGCCGAAGTTGCGGTCGAGATAGCCGCCCTGGGAGGCGTGGTGCACGCGGTGGTGTGAGGGCGTGTTGAAGACGGACTCGAACCAGCGGGGCATCCTGTCGATGCGCTCGGTGTGGATCCAGAACTGGTAGACGAGGTTCGCCGAGGAGCAGAACGCGAGCGCGGCGGGGTGCACACCGGCGAGGATGAGGGGGACGTAGAACGGCCACACGGTCAGGGACGTCCAGGGCTGGCGCAGCGCGGTGGTGAGGTTGAACTTCCGGCTGGAGTGGTGGACGACGTGGCAGGCCCACAGGATGCGGATGACGTGGTGGCCGCGGTGCGACCAGTAGTAGAAGAAGTCCTGCCCGAGCAGCATCAGCGGAACCGTCCACCACAGCACGGGGACGCGCAGGGGGGTGAGTTCGTAAAGGGCCGTGTAGAGGGCCAGGATCGGGATCTTCCAGAGGAAGTCGAAGGCCAGGCTGCCGAGCCCCATGCCGACACTCGTGGCGGCGTCCTTCGCCTCGTAGCCCGCCGCGTCCTCGTCGGGGTGGAGACGGCAGCTCACCATCTCGACCACGGTGAGCAGCACGAAAGCGGGGATCGACCACAGCACGACATCGGGCAGGTTCGGCATGCAAGCACCGTAGGACCGCCGCCCGGCCCCGCCTAGACGTTGTTACCGACAAGTATTACCGACGGTACGCGCTTGCTTCTTGGCGATCTCCGCCAATCCGGCCCCCGGCCGAGACGGGCATCGGCGGAGGCCGACGGAAGCCGACCGGCACCGACGGACGAGATGCCACCAGGGATCCGATCAGACGTACGCCCCGCGAACGGACAGACCGGACAACACGCCTGAGGGAGCATCGGGCGGGCCCCGCCGGCGCACCTGACGGACAGTGGTGTCAGTCGTGGCCCGTATCCTCAGGAACCATGCTGGAAGACCTGACGACCGCAGTGTTCTCTGCCACGGCGTGGCCGACCGCGTATCCCCAGGGATACGCGGTCGTTGACGTGGAGACCACGGGCCTGGCCCGGGACGACCGCATCATCTCCGCGGCCGTCTACCGGCTGGACGCGCGCGGCGAGGTCGAGGACCACTGGTACACGACGGTCAACCCCGAGCGCGACCCCGGCCCGGTGTGGATCCACGGACTGACGAGCGAGGCGCTCGAGGGCGCGCCCCTCTTCCCGGACATCGCCGAGGAGTTCGCGGCCCGGCTGACGGGGCGTGTGCTCGTCGCGCACAACGCCGTCTTCGACTGGCAGATGATCGCCCGGGAGTACGCGCGCGCGAAGCGCGAGGCGCCGGTGCGGCAGCGGCTGTGCACCATCGCGCTCTCCAAGGAGCTCGGGCTCCCGCTGCCCAACCACAAGCTGGAGTCCCTCGCCGCGCACTTCGGCGTCGTCCAGCAGCGGGCACACCACGCGCTGGACGACGCGCGCGTACTGGCGGAGGCGTTCCGGCCCAGCCTCCGGGCCGCGGCGGCGAACAACGTACGGCTGCCGCTGCACGAGTGCCGGCCGCTGACCGAGTGGACGGACCGCCCGGCCACGCCCCGGATCGGGCAGCAGGCGGGCTACGGCGGCTACCGCCCGGGCGGTTGGCGCCCTGCCCGGAAGCGCCCCGCCTGCCCCTACCCCAACCCCGGGCGCTACGCGGCGGGCGGACGGCTCAAGCAGGGGATGCGGGTCGCCTTCTCCGGTGACACCTCGACCGAGCGGGAGCTGCTGGAGGACCGCGCGACGGACGCCGGGCTGCACGTGGCCTCCAGTCTGTCCCGGCTCACCAGCCTGCTCGTCACGAACGACCCGGACTCAGGCACGTCCAAGGTGGTCAAGGCCCGCCAGTTCGGCACGCCGATCGTGGACGAGGCGGCCTTCGGGCAACTCCTCGCGGACGTGGAGCCGGCGTCCGGGGGATGACCGGACGCGCGGCGGAGGCCGACCGTACGGACGGGTGATTGCCGGGCGACTCGCCCGGCGGCCGCTCGCCCGGCCCGGGGCGGGCGGCCCACCCTGTGGCGCATGGCGACCTGTGAGGTTTGTGGCAATCAGTACGGAATGACCTTCGAGGTGCACGCGCAGGGGGCGGTACTCCTGTTTGACTGAGATGACTACTCGGATCTAAGGTATCGGCACGGTCAAATTTCACACATCAGCACAGTTCAGAGGAGGGGGAACCGCGTGCTGACCAAGCCTGTCGGGGGGTACTGTCGCATCTCGGATGCGGACCTTGCAGACATACGTAGAGCTGTGAAGGCGGGGCTACTGACGCCCGAGGGAGCCGCCGAGGAAGAGCGCAAGGGCGTCCTACGCCAGCGCGAGGACATCGAGACCCTGGCCGCTGGCGCACCGGTCAAGTGGTACGAGGACAACAACCTGAGCGCCTTCAAGCGCAACGTCCGTCGCCCCGACTTCGAGCAGATGGTCAAGGATCTAAAGAATGGCCGCATCAGCGGCATCCTGGCCTACGACATCGACCGCGTGTACCGGCAGCCGCGGGACCTTGAGCGGGTCATCGACATCTACGAGACCACGAAGGAACCTCTGGTCTTCAAGACACTGTCGGGGCAGAACTTCGACCTCACCAGTTCGGACGGCCGCTTCTCGGCCCGCCTCTTCGTGAACATCGCCAACAAGTCTTCCGAAGACACCAGACGTCGAGTCATCCGGGCGAACGTCGCCAAGGCCAAGAAGGGGAAGTCTCACGCGACGGGACGCGTCTACGGCTGGATGGACGACGACCCGAGCAAGCTGAACCCCGAGACTTCGAAAATCAGGAAGCAGGCCGTAGAAAAGTACCTCAAGGGGGACAAGGTAGCCACGATCATGAAGTGGCTCGCTGATGACGAGAAGGGTCCAGGGGTGATCAACCCCGCCACTGGTAAGCACTTCACCTGGGGCGGTACCAAAGCCATGATCCTTGCCCCTCGAAACTGGGGCATTCGCACCTACAACGAAGAGATCATCTACGACGATGAGAACGAGATCGTCATGGGTGATTGGGACCCGATCTTCGCCAGCCTTGACACCTGGTACCTGGTTCAGGCCAAGAAAGAAGCGACCGCGCGGCAGGAGGTTGGCACTGCCAACGTTCAATACTTCTTGACTGCCATCGCACGTTGCGGCCGATGCGGGGCGGGTCTGAAAGGCCACCCGAAGTGGGCGAAGGGTAAGCGCACCCAGACGTTCAACTACAACTGCAACAAGCAGCGCCCGGAGCACTGCGGGGCACTCAGCATTGACGGTCCACAGCTGGACGAGCTAGTCCAGGATCTCGTCTGGCTCCAGGTGCTCAGAGCCAGCAAGAAGAAGCAGGTCCCCGCGGATTCGGAACCGTGGGCACGTGAGGCCGAGCTGAAGGACGTGGAAGAGCAGATCGCGGAACTTCAGGCCCTCTGGGAAGCCAAGAAGGTTCGCGCCGCCTCGTACGTCACGACGCTCGATGACCTCAACGCCCGCAAGAACGAGCTGCTGGTGGACAGGGCAGACCACACGATCCCAGCTGGCACTCGTGCCATCACGGAGGAGCTGTTGTCGAACGGCTGGGGGAACCTGTCGATCGAGCGTCAGCGGATCATCGCCAGAAAAGTGCTCAGGGCGGTGGTCATCCACCCAGCCCAAAGCCGAGGCGGCCGGTTCAACGCTGCACGAGCAGAGCCGGTGTTCTACACCGCCTGACAACGAAACAAAAGGACCCCTCCCGTGTGAGAGGGGTCCTTTTGCTATGAGGCGGAGCTGTGCGCACTTCCCACCTTGTCCACGATGCCCACCTTTCCCTCTGCGCGGGCGCAGTGCGCGCCGCAGTACCAGTGCCCCTCGGCCTCGACTCCCTGGCCGATGATCTGGACCCGGCAGTGCTCGCAGATGGGTGCCATACGGTGGATCGCGCAGGCGAACGAATCGAATACGTGACGGGAACCGTCCTGGGTCTCCACGGTGAAGGCCAGGTCGTAGTCATTGCCACACACTTCGCAACGTGTCATACGCGGCATAGTCAAGGGAAGGGAGGACGCTGGCAAGCTGACGGCGCTCTGCCGGCCGGAGGTTTTACCTGGTCGGCGTAGCGACTCGTCCTCTCTGCACTTCTGTCACTTCAGCTCCATCAGTTCCAGGATCTCGTCTGCCTGCTCCTCGGTCAGGACCGGTGCTTCAGACAGCCATTTCTCAAGCCACTCTTCACGCGTCAAAGAATCCTCGAAGAAATTTTGTCTGTCGGGTCGATCAGACAGTGCCGTACGCCTTCCTGCTTTCGCCGGACCCGGGGTGCAGCGTCATGCCTTTTCCTCTTGTGCCTTGTTCTCACTCGCAATCACGCTCGGCCTGCCCGTTTGACTCGCCAGGACCCAATGGCGGTACTCGTTCCACACCGGGACGTCGCTAACCTTCAGCCATTCGGCCACCTCTTCCAGTGGCAGCGGCCGGTTGCTCCCTCGACGGTCAAAGCGCCGCGTCGTGATCGCGGGCGACTCGGACTCGGTGAGGGAGGTGTACGAGGCTGCCAGCACGAGGCAATGGGCAGGAGGTATCGAAGATCGGCACATCAGGTGGAGTTCCTCGGGAAGGAGCCCCCAGAGCGACAGAGCGGGATCAGCAACACCAGAGAGTCCACGCCAACTCGACACGGGTATCACTGTTTTCAGCGAACGGCGCTGCCGATTTCAGGGAAGCCGCAGACAGGGGCCGCTCATTACCTCCTCGCGTATTGCGGCACTACCGGCTGCGTCCGCAACGGCTCCACCGCCAAGCACAGCCGCTGCGAACACCCCCAATGGTCGTCACGATCGCCGGTTTGGCTAACCGGCGATCGTGGTCTATGTTGTGCGCCCGCGCAGCGAAGTTCACGGACCGTTTCTTTGCGCGAGTGGCAGGGTGAGGAGCGGGGCAGTGTCCGCCCACAAGACCCGCTCCACCGCGCACGGCCGCGACGAGATCCGCCGTCTCAAGGCGGCCACCGTCCCCGGCCTGCCCTTCCCCCCACGCCGACCAGGTCCTGCAGATCGCGCGCCGCCGCCGCGTCCTGGCCACCGGCAAGCTCACCTTCGAACGGGTCTACGCCCTCACCGACCTGACCATGCACCAAGTCACCGCTGCCCAGCTCGGCGAACACATCCGCGAGCACTGGGGCGTGGAAGCCCTGCACCACCTGCGCGACGTGACCCTGCGCGAAGACGCCTCGAAGATCCGCACCGGCAACGCACCCAGCGCCATGGCCAGCCTGCGCAACACCGTCCTCGCGCTCGCCGACCTCGCCGGCTGGCGCAACCACGCCGCCGCAGTCGATCACTACCGGTCACATCCCGACCACGCACTCGACCTGATCAAGCCCGCATCGTGAGAAAGCTCGCGCCCTGGGTAAGCCGCGCCTCAGAAATGAGTTGCCCCGCCGACATCTACAGCGTGCCCAGCTGCAGGCGAGAGACCCAGGCCCGGCGGCTGGAGGTCGGCATGAGTCATTCTGGACTTCAGTAGCCAGCTCTGGCCGCCAGCTCCGAGGCGATTCGAGCACAGCGCCCGGCGTATGCCTGAAGGTGGCGCTCCTGGAACCCCACCGCGTCCCAGTCCTCCACCTGCACTTCTCCGCCCGGCCAGACATACGCCCAAGCAGCAGACCTGCAAGTCACATCGATGCGCTGCAGGTGGTACCGATCATCTTCGAAGGCATCGAGGATTCGCCACTCTCGTTCATTCATCCCCGTCAACAACAGGCCGCGGGTTTCTACTCCGGGAGCGGAGACGAGACCCGGGTATACGCGGCCTTCGAGGGCTGCTGCGCGCCAACCCAGCGTAGTGGTGGGCTGGCGCTCGGGGGCGCGCCCGATGAGGCCCGCGAGCACCGACTCGAACTGGAGAGTTCCGTAGACGAACAGTGCCGTCGGCCGGTCAGCAAGTCGGTTCGGCAGATGAGCTTGTAATCCCTCCGAGCGGTCCGCCGCGTTCGGTTTCGCCATGGATGCCTCCGTTGGTTCGTGCTGGGGCTGGGTCGAGCAGCAGAGAGTCCAGGATGGCGGCAGTAGGGGCAGGGTCCGTGGTGTGCCAGAGTTTCGGCCGGCGGCAAGTTCTCTGCGTGGTCGTCCACGAACACGCACTCCGGGCCGGTCAACCCCAAGGCGTCGAGGGCTCGCTCGTAGATGGCTGGGGACGGCTTCCGCACTCCCTCCAGCTCCGAGAGGATCACCACGTCGAAGAAGTCGGTCCACATGCCCTTGTCGGCATCCGGGTTGTAAGGCTCGATCCCAAAGCTGTTGCTGAGCATGGCGACCTTGATGCCGGCTGCGAGGGCACGCCTCGCCACGGCGACGATCTGCGGCTCGGGATGGAGGTTGGCGAGCGCTCGTTGCATCAAGTTGGTGGGGTCGCCGCCGAGGATGCCGCCGATGACACGGTTCCAGTCCTTCTGCGTCGCCTTCCCCACCTCCAGCGCTGCGTAGATCGCAATGCCTTCGGGGTCCTCGTTGAGGGCCGCGAAGTATTCGCCGGGCTTCAGGCCCTCTGACCTCTCGAACGCCTGCCCGTTCAGCCTCATGCAGGTGGTGAGTACGCCGCCGAAATCCAGAATCAGGCCGCGGCGCTGAATTGGCAAAGCAGCTTCCTTTATACGTACAGGCGTGAGCAGCTGGTAGCGGGCCGGTCGTTGGCTACATGATTCCCTTCCATCGCCACGGCGGCGCCCCGGCCCGGCCGCGCAAGCAGTCAATGCGGTATTGCGCCTCGCGCCGCCACTCCGGGCGGCTGGCGGCGTGCTGCGCGGCGTACGTCGCCATACGCAACTCGCGTGCGTCGGCGAGGAGTTCATACCCTTCCCACTCCGTGACGTCAACGCCGTAGGTCTCGCAGAACACGGCGTACTCCTCGGCAGACACCGCGCCGGTCGTGGTGAGCTTCACGGCGGTCGACACGAGATCCCACTCCGGCGGGCCAAACGAAGCGCGCTCGAAGTCCATCAACAACGGGCCGGCCTCCGTGCGCGCCACGTTGCCGACCCATGCATCCCCGTGGACTACACACTCGGGAAGGCCCTTCGGCCTCGAAGCCCATTGCTGCTTGAGATCTTCAAGCCGGCCGTTCAGCCACTGCCGGTCATCGTCAGAAATCGTGCTCGCTGCGTCGATGCGCTCAACCAGCCGGACGAACGGGTCCAGCTCGCCCAGTGGCAGGTCTGGTTTCGGCAGGGCGTGCAGTTGCTTGAGGAGCACGACGACGTCGGTGACGGTCCCGATTTCGTGTGGTGGCAGCTCTTGCCAGAACGTCACCGGGTGTCCGCTGGCTGCTACCGGCTGCCGCAGGTCAAGGGCGCGTACGGCGGGCACGCCCTGGGCGGCCAGCCAGCGGGCGACCTGCACCTCGCGCGTTGCGGCGGCGGACTGGCCGGGCCGAGCGATGCGCACCACCATCCCCCCGGGCAGACGCCATATGGCGTTCTCGGCGATCCGTATCGGTTGGGCGTTGGTCGCGTCGAGGCCGGCGGCGAGGCACGCCTCCTCAAGTACGGCTTGGGTGGGCGTGGGCGAAGTGGTCACGCCTGCACCGTAGCCGCGATGCGTTCGCGCAGGTCGCTGGCCTCGGGGAGCTTCCGGTGAGTGCCTGCGAACCGGGCGAGTTCCCTAAGGTCATCGGCGGCCCGGCAGGAGGTCAGCTTGCCGACGTCGTCCAGCGCTCGGTGGCCGAGCACGACCGCGTGCCGCGGATCGTCGCCCTTGGCCATGACCAGGGAAGCGAGTTTTGTCTCGGAGATGGCGCGCGAGCGGGCGAAGGCGTTGCCGTGGCCTTTCACCGCGATTTCGAAGCGGCGGGCCGCCTGCCCGGGGTCCTGGTCCGCGTGGACCGCGAGATCGAACAGCGCGTGGGCGGTGTCGCCGTGGTGCTGGGCGTAGTCGTAGTAGGCCATCCACGGCGGATCCTGTGCCGGGTCGGACTGTTCGAACGCGGCGTCGGCTTCTCCGACCGCGCGCAGGGTGTTGGCTACGTCGCGCATCTTGCCGAAGGCGCGGGCGCGTGCGGTGTGCAGCATGGCACGCTCGGTCGCGGTGAGTCGGTCGGAGCGCACCAGACCCTTCTCTGCGTGGGTTAGGCCAGCATCCGGATCTCCGACCCAGATTTCCTGCCGGGCCATGAACGAGTACGTCTTGGCGCGCAGGTGCCACTCCCCGGCTTCTTCCGCGCACTCAGCGGCTAGCCGGAAGCTGACTCGGGCATCGTCGTGGGCGTACGCGTCGAACTGCGAGGCGCCGACGACGATCCCTAACCGGGCTACAGAGGCTAGGAGTTCAGGCCGCAGGGGCTCGGGGCAGGGCACCGGCAGCAGGGAGGCGCCCCACATGATGGCACCGCGGGCGAGTTCTCGCACCGCGCCGCCGCCTCCGTACTCGTTGTCCTGGCGATGGATAACGTCGGCCAGCGACTTCAGCTGCCCGATCTCGCGCGGGCGGATCTGAGTCGGGATCTCCCGGGGGGCGGCTGGGGTCACGAGGTGGACGAGGTCTATGGGGGCGATGGCGGCAAGGCCGCTAGTGGCGAGGAAGGCGCGACGGTCCACAGAGGCAGGGCTCCCGCTTGGAGGTGTTGTACTACCTCTGCCCAGGATGCGGCCTTCATGGATCTGAACCGACGCCTCCGCCCTGCCAGGGGGTGCACTTTCCGTTTCGGGGCGGGGTTTTTCCGTTTGCCCGAACACCATCCCCCACGCCCGGGTGAGGACTCCATCCGTCTGCAGGACCTCGTCCAAGCGCTCAGCCAAGTCCTTCGAGCAGGTAGCAGTCCCCTTCTCGATCTTCTCAATGAGTGAACCGCTGACCTGCACTTTCACACCCAACTCGGCGTGCGTGAGAGGGCCGCGCTTCTTGCGCCAGGTCCGCAGTTCATGGCCGAACCAGTCACGCGGAGACGCGTCCGGAGTCAACTGCTTCTCGGGTCTTGGCATGGGCTGTTCCTCGCTCGCGAAACGGAAGATCGAGGTTTCCGAATCAAGATCTGCACGCAGTTCTGTCGGCCTGGCTCAATGGTTGCTCACGGCCGCCACCCCAGTACACACCGCATCCGGCGCCGGTTGAAGAGATTTCGTCGAACGAGGGACTCCCCGTGAAGGCATACCTGATGGAGGCTCAACAGCCCGTTGCGGAAGGCACGAGCGCTGCGGTCCGGACGCGTTCCGGAGCATGCGAAATCGACGTCGCTCTGACAGCCTCTGCCGTCTCGGGCGTGCGTGAGCTCGTCAGCGCGTGCCTACGTCTGTGGGGCCTGACCGAACTCGACTGGCGGGTCACTCTCACTGCGTCCGAACTATTGGCTAACGCCTTCCAGCACGCCCGCAAGGCGGATGAGTCCTCGGTTCCAGTGAAGGTCGTCCTCACCCGCACCCCCGACGGGGTCTTCCTGTGCGTCAGTGACCCGCACCCCCTGCTCCCAGCTCCCGTCTCGGCTGGCGACAACGACGAAGGCGGTCGCGGCCTGATGCTGATCAAGAAACTCAGCGACAGATACGGCTGCTCGTCCACTGCACACGGCAAAGACGTTTGGGCCACGATCCTGCACTCCGCGTAGTCGCTTTCCCTGCTTCTCACGAGACCCGAAAGGACCACCACAATGTGCCGGCACTCGCCGCCGTTCCCCAGGGCCGACACGAAGGCCGACGGCGGTTCATCGCCAGCGACGCTGAGTTCGGAAAACTCGAATGCGGCTTCGGGTTGGGACCCGGCCCTCACGCGGAACCTCTCTTGGGAGGGAGACGTTAGCGAGGACGCTCGTACTTCCTGGTCTACCTTCCGCATTCCCGCGGGCAGGGCGTGATGTATGCCCGCAGGGACTCCAGCGTCGAGGAGTTACGGCAAGCCTGTCTCCGGGCGTTCCGCTGCGTCGCGCCAGTGGTCGACGAGCGGGGCCGTCTCGTGGGCGAGGGAGGCTTCCTGGAAGAAGCCGACGCGGGCGGGCGCTTCGTTGGTGTCGGCGCGGGCGAGGTCTCGCTCTGGGCGGCTGATGGCCGCGAGGGTGCCGGCTCGGTCACCCTCGGCCGCAAGTGTGCGGGCGTGGACGATCGCCAGCAGCGTCTTCTCACGATGGCTGGCCTGGCCGTAGCGGTCGCGGGACATCGAGGCGTCGGCCAGGGCGAGCGCCCTGCGTGGGTGCCCGAGGTACACGGCCTGCGCGGTGCTCCAGTGTTGGCAGGTGGGGGCCGGCCAGTCCTATGCCGACCACCACGGCGCCGGTGCCCCTGGGCAGGAACTCAACTGGTTCGAGCACAAGGGCTTCGTCGCCCTTGTGCTCCCCGAGGCCGGACAGGGGCTGGCATGAGGTCCCGTGCCGTAGGCGTCAGGCGTGTTCGTGTCCTACGGGGCTGCGATGCAGCGGAATCCGGTGTCGTTGTCCTTCATCGACGCGGCGGCGGCGTTGAGCAGGAAAGGCGCTGCCCGCTCGAACGGGGAAGTGAACGCCGATCCCTTCAAGTGGTACCGCCCGTTGCCGGGCTCCTCCTCCGTCGAGCACCATTCCCAAACGTTGCTGCACATGTCGAAGACGCCGAATGGGCTGGCACCGGACTGGTAACGGGACACAGGCGTCGTCGCGTCAATGCCAGCCTCAGCCGTGTTCGCTTTCGCCGCCGTCGGTTCGTTGCCCCAGGGGTAGACGCGCCCCCGCGGTCCGCGAGCCGCCTTCTCCCACTGGCGCCCTGTGGGCAGGGATTTGCCAGCCCAGCGAGCGTATGCAGTCGCATCATGCCAGGTCACCCACACCACTGGATGCGTGGCCAGTGCGACGGGGCAGTGACCCTCGGGCCAGTGCTGGGGCGGCCGATACTTCGTGGACTGTACGAATTTCGCGTAGTCCTCGTTGGTCGTCGGATAGACGTCGATGAGGAACGGCTCCAGCCACACCGAGCGGTTGTCGGGGCCGGAGAGGTAGATGCCCTCTTCGACGAGGGTCATGACCTTGCCGTCGATGGGATGTCGGCGGGTGCTCGGGTCCCTTCGCAGCAGTTCCTCGGCGCGCTCGTCGTGCTCAACAGCGGCACGTTCGGTCATAAGCGCGGCGAACCGCTGCTGGACTTCGGGCAGGGCCTGAGCGAGGACCGTATCCAGGGCGGCCTGGTTGTCGAGTTCGAGTTCGATGGTCTCCCCCCGGCGCTTCCACCGGGGGATCTGGCGAGGGTTTACGCCGACCAGTTCGGCGAACTCCTTCTGCTTCTTACGCATGGCCGTGCGCAGCAACTCGGCTTCACGGCCGGTCCACCTTGTCACCCCCGTCATGGTCTTGCCCTACAGGTTCTCGCCGGGGATCGCCAGGTACGCCTTCTGGAGTTGCCTCAAGACGGGGTGATCCACAGGGAACTGGGTGTCGTCGATCGCGGCCAGAGGACGGACTCCGATCGAGGTGTTCGTAGCGAAGGCCGCGGCCATGCCCTTCGCCTGGGCCAGCGTGACGGTGGCAGTGCGGTGTTCCGCCTGCTGCTGGAGCAGGGCCATGGTGACACCGGGCAGTACAGGAGCGTCGGGCCACACCACGGTGCCCTCCTGGTCGACGAAGGCCACGTTCCAGGTGCCGCCCTCGGAGACGAAGCCGTCGCGGCCGACGAACAGGGCGTCGTCGAAGGCCGCTCGCTGGGCCGCGCCGCGGGTGTGCAGGGCTCCGAAGAGGCCGATGTGCTTCACCTGGGGGAGGTCACGCTCGTACACCAGGCTCTGGGCTCGCAGCGGCGCGGGAGGCAGGGCGCCGGCACCGCGTACGGACACCAGAACGTGCGGCTCGTTGGCGTCGGCCGGATGCCCCATCTCGACCTTCGGGTCGTAGATCGTGACGCGCACGACGCACGGACGGGTTTGTCCCTCCAGGGCCTGGCGGACGTATTCGCGCACGCGGTCGGTGTTCAAGGGTGCGTTCCATACGATCTTGCAGTCCCGTGCGAGGCGTTCCATGTGCAGCGTCAGGCCGCGGATGCTGCCGTCGGTGTCGACGCGCATGGACGTGAAGTGGCCGACGTTCGTGAGTGCCAGGGGCAGCAGGTCGTCTACGGACGCGGGCTTTCCATCAAGAGTCACCATGTCGCCCAGCATGTCAGCACCCTTCATTGCGGCGGCACCCCGAACGGCATTACTGACGAGTCAACGTCATCTGTAAGTCATTCCCAAGTCTTTGCGGCGAGGTGTTCGCTGGTCACCACGCAATCACGTCGAGTGATCGAGGTGGTGATCAGTGTCGCGCGGGGCAACGACGCTGCATGCTGCGCTCCCCTGCACCGCCACCCACTTGGGAGGACCCCGATGACCCCTGCCTTAGGCGTCGCACCGGTCGCGGCCAAGGCCAGCTGGCCCGATGTGAAGAGGAGTTGTGTCATGCGTCTTCCGCTGGCTTCCCGTCGGGACGCGTGCCAGCGCGCGGCCCCGAGCAGACAGGACATGGGTGGCGCCGGGCCGACCCCGCAGCGCGATTGGGCGGTCGCCGCGGCGGAGACTGTCGCGCTCGTGCTGGACGAGGCATCGCCGCTGCCGGAGAGCGCCGGCGACGTAGAGGAACTCGCGCAGCGTCTTCGCGGCCATATCAGCCAGCTTGGGGTCATGGCACCGCCGAGGACGTCCGCGCTGCGCAGCGCGCATCAGCTCGCTTCGGAGGGCGTCCCCGACGGCTACATGCCCAGCAGGGTGCATCTAGTCAAGCTGGCCGAGGCAACCCAGGCGCTTGTCGCGACCGTGCAAGCTCACGGTGTTGTGCCCGTGAAGCCGACCCGACGAAGGCGTTGGTGGAAGCCGCAGATCAACGTGCTGCGCGGAGCGGTCTTCGCTGTTGCCCTGGCCTGCTTGGTCTGGGCCGCGTCGGTGCCGCGGACATGACGGCGACCGGAGCCGTCGTCATCGGACTGATCCTCGTGCCGATGGCCTGGCTTGTTCTTCGCGGCGATCGCGTATCCGGTCTTGGTGTGGCCGGCAAGGAGCCCTCGCCGTCGCAGATCGCCTATTCCCCGCCCCGGTGACACCGATGCGTGCCTCTCATCCCTACCGTTCCCGGCCGCTGCTGCGGTCCCAGAGCAAGCCCCGGAGCCGCGGGGCCTACGGAGATTCACACGATGAAGCGCCTTCCGCGTATCGAGCAGTACGGCCTGATCGGCGACATGCAGACCAGCGCCCACGTCTGCGACGACGGTTCGATCGACTGGCTGTGCCTGCCCCGCTTCGACTCGCCGGCCGTCTTCGCTGGGCTGCTCGGCACGCAGAAACACGGCACCTGGCAGATCGCACCGGCCTGTTCCGCAGGCCGGTCCGGCTCCGGAAAGATCGCTGAGCGCCGGTACCGCGATGACTCTCTCGTTCTCGAATCGGTGTGGCGCCCCCCGACTGGCTCGGTCCGCGTCCTGGACTTCATGCCGCCGCGCGACGGGGCTCCGCAGGTGATCCGGATCGTCGAGGGCCTGACCGGCGAGGTGGAGATGGTCTCGGCCATGCGTCCGCGGCCGGGATACGGCAGTGTCAGTCCGTGGATCCACGAGGTCGGTGGACGCATGGTCGCGGAGGCCGGCGCGGACGCTCTGTGGCTCGACACCTGCGTCCAGCAGGTGGAGAAGGACGGCGTCGTCGTCAGCGCCTTCGCCCTCGGCGCCGGGCAGAGCGTGGCGTTCGTGCTCAGCTGGTGCCCGTCCCACGCAGCCGCGCCTGACGTTCCCGACCCGGAGGCCGCGCTCGCCGGGACGCTCGCCTTCTGGCAGGACTGGACGCAGGAAGGCACCTACGACGGGCCCTACCGCGAGGCCGTGGTCCGGTCCTCGATCGTACTGAAGGCCATGACCTATGGGCCGAGCGGCGGGATCGTCGCGGCGCCGACCACGTCGCTGCCCGAGGAGATCGGCGGCCGGCGGAACTGGGACTACCGCTTCACCTGGCTGCGCGATGCCTCCACCACCTTGGCCGCGCTGCTGGGGACCGGGTACCGGCAGGAGGCACAGGCATGGCGGCGATGGCTGTTGCGCGCCGTGGCCGGCGACCCGGAGAACCTGCAGATCATGTACGGGATCACCGGGGAGCGTGACCTGCGGGAAAGGGAGCTGCCCTGGCTTCCTGGGTACGAAGGCTCCTTGCCGGTGCGGGTCGGGAACGGGGCTGCGGACCAGCTCCAGCTCGACGTGTACGGCGAGGTGATCGACACTTTGTACCTCGCGCACCAGAGCGGTGTCGCCCACTGCGCCGACACCGCGATCCTGCACCAGCGGCTCGTCGAGCATCTGGCGCAGCGTTGGCAGGAGCCTGACGAGGGAATCTGGGAGATCCGCGGGGCGCGCCGGCATTTCGTCCACTCCAAGGTGATGGCCTGGGTGGCGGTCGACCGCACCATCCGCCTGGCCCAGGCTGGCGCGCTCGACATCGACGTGGCCCCCCTGGTCGAGCTGCGGGCGACGATCCACCACGAGGTCTGCGCCAAGGGCTTCGACCCGGTGCGCAACACCTTCACCCAGTCCTACGGCTCGCAGGAACTGGATGCCGCCACGCTGCTGATCCCCCGCACCGGCTTCCTGCCGCCCGATGACCCTCGTGTCATCGGCACCGTGGACGCGGTACGTCGTGAACTGTCCACGGCGGACGGACTCGTGTACCGGTACCCGACCCGCGGTAAGCGCACCGGAGTGGACGGTCTGGCGGGCGATGAAGGCACCTTCCTCCTGTGCAACTTCTGGCTCGTCGATGGTCTCGCCCTGACCGGCCGCCTCGACGAGGCCCACGCGCTGTTCGAGCACCTCCTCGCTCTGCGCAACGGCCTCGGGCTGCTGGCGGAGGAGTACGACCCCGTCCAGCAGCGCCAGCTCGGCAACTTCCCGCAGGCATTCAGCCACATGGGCCTGATCCAGAGCGCCCTGCTCCTTCAGCAGATGGCGACGCAGTCCTCCCCCCACCAAGGCACGGTCGCGGTTCCAGCGCCCCGCTCGACCTCCCGCGGCACGCGCCAGACCAGCGCAGACCTGACGCCGCAGCACGCTTAGCCACCCCATCCCCTGACGAGGATTCCCATGCCTGACAGCGCCTTCCCGGCACGGCCGGCCGCGACCGGCCACCGCAGACGGCGGCCCCCGGTCGACGCGATCACGCTGCACCGTGCCCGCCGCGCCCTGGCACTGCCCCTGGTGCTCCTTGCCGCGGTGCTTGCTGCCGCCTTCGCCCTCTGGTCGGTGTCCGCAGTAGGACCCGGCTGGGTCCTGGCCGGCCTGGTCTGCGGACTGGCTGGGGTCGCCACGGTGGCGGCTCGTGGAGCGCGGACGGCCGCCGAAGCCGTGCAGACGGCCGCGGAGGCGTCCCAGGCAGCGGCACTGAAAGCGGTCACAGGGGCAGCGGCAGCCATCGAAAAGTCAGTGCAGTGGTCGGCGGACGAGCTGTGCCGCGGAGGACGCCTGACGCTGCAGGGCCCGCAGTCGCCATCGGCCAATCCGAGCGCCGAGATCGACAACGCGCTGAGTGCCCTCCAGGCGCAGGCCATCGCGTCGCTGATACGCGTGCACGACGAGTCCCAGTCCGTCGTACTCCTGGAAGTGCTGCGCCGCCTGGCCATGCGCGAGCACGTCCTGGTCGGCAAGGCGCTCCAGGCACTGAGCCAGCTGGAGATGCTGACCGACGACCCGGAGCTGCTAGCCAAGATCTTCGAGATCGATCACCTCGTGACGCGGATGCGTCGCCAGGTCGAGAGCACAGCGGTGCTGGGCGGGCAGTCCCTGCGCAGCGTGCGCCGGCCGGTTCCCGTCACCACGGCGCTGCGCGGCGCCGTCTCCGAGGTCGTGCAGTATCCGCGTGTGGCCGTCGCAGCCGGGTCAGTGGGTGCCGAGCTGGGTCTCCCCGGCCATGTGGGTCCGGACCTGACGCACCTGCTGGCCGAGCTGATCGAGAACGCCTGTGAGTGCTCCGATCCGGCGACGAAGGTGATGGTGCGTGCGCAGCGGGTGGCGAACGGGCTGGCGATCGAGGTGGAGGACCGGGCCATCCCCATGCATCCGCAGACGCGCGCACAGATGAACCAGCTCCTCAAAGCCCCCGACGAGGTCGACGTCAGCGGCCAAGTCCGAGCTGGCCAGCTCGGCTTGCTGGTCGCCGCGAAGATCGCCCAGTCACACGGGCTGTCCGTACTCCTGCAGGAAAACGTCACGGGAGGCACCACCGCCCTGGTCGTCATCCCGGCACGGCTCCTGGTGGCGATTCCGTCCGTCGAGGACGCGCGCGCACGCCCCAGAGAAGCCCAGCCCTCCGCGCCGCAGCCGCAGCCGCAGCCGCAGCCGCAGCCGCAGCCGCAGCCGCAACAGGTTTGCGCGGTTCCCGCCACCCCGAGGGCGGGTCAGGTCACTCATCCCGGCACTGCAGGCACCGCGGGAGCTGCAGAGGCAGGTCGCTCAGCCAACACGCCAAAACTTCCCACACGTGTACGTCAGGCTGGCGCATTCCGTCCGCCACGTGAGCGGGATCAAGCCCCCGCGCCGGCGGCGCCGGGACTCGCAGCCGCCTTCCGCAACGGCTTCCAGGCCGGAGCGGCTGGGTCTTCCCCCGCTCCCCCAGAGCAACGCAGCCCCTGATCCTCGCCCGTCCCCGTCCCCGGTGGCCGTTACATGCCCTGGCCCTTCCCCCCTTCTGGAGCGATCTCTATGAGCACTCACCCCGCGATGAGCAACGTGACCGGCGACACGCCTATGTCCGAGATGACAGCAAACGGACAGCGGGAGAACATGGCGTGGCTGCTACGGCAGTTCGCCTCCGACGTCACAGGCGTCACGCACGCCGTGCTGCTGTCGCGGGACGGGCTGCGACTGCTGGACAGCGACGTCGACAAGGACTGGGCGGACGAACTATCGGCCGCGTTCAGCGGAGTTGCCTCCCTCGCGGCGAACATCACCGGCCCCAGCCACAAGAAGCGGCCGGCCAGGCAGGTCATCATCGAGCGAGACGACTGTCTGTTCTTCGTCCAGAGCGCCGGGCGCAGCGCCGCCTTCGAGAACCACCCCGGCAACGAACGCGGTGTGGTGGACACCGTTCTCGCTGTCATCGCCACCACGGACGCCGACGCGGGCACCGTCGGGTACGAGACGGGCCGGCTGGTGGAGAAGTTCGCCCCCTACATGCAGATCCCCGTCCGCGTCGGCACGGGCGCTGAAGCCCAGTGACCACACACGGCCGCGCGGCCGAAGAGTCGATGTTCGTGCGGACCTACACCCTGACGCGCGGGCGCACCAAGCCGCGGCACCTGCTCGGTCTGGACACCGTGCTGGACGCCGGACCAGGGCGGCCCGGCCCGGCGCAGGCCGAGGAATGCTCGGAGATCCTCGCCCTGTGCCGAGAGCGCCGGCGTTCGGTGACCGAACTGGCCGGTCGACTCGGCCGCCCCATCACCGCCGTCAAGATCCTCATCTCGGACCTCCTTGACGCCGATGCCCTGGTCGTCTCCGTCACCGATGCCTACGCCGCCTCTGACACAGACGCCGATGAACGTCCCACCACCCACCTATTGGCGGCCCTCTCCGTGGGCCTGAAGAGGAAGTGGCCCGATGCCATCGCCTACCCCCAGGCTGGGTGACCCGACCGTGGCGCTGCAGAGTCCGTCGCCCCCACAGGCCGGTGCACCGACGGTGTTGAAGATCGTGATCGCCGGGGGCTTCGGCGCGGGAAAGACCACGGCCGTGGGCGCCGTCAGTGAGATCACGCCGCTGAGCACGGAGGAGTACCTGACCGAGGCGAGCGCGGACGTGGACAGCCTGGCGGGCATCGAGGCCAAGCAGACCACCACGGTCGCCTTCGACTTCGGCCGCCTCAGCCTGCCCGACGCGCCCGTGCCCCTGGAGCTGTTCCTGTTCGGCACGCCCGGCCAGGACCGGTTCGTCGACCTCTGGTACGACCTCTCCCGCGGAGCCGTCGGCGCGGTCGTCCTGGTCGACACCCGCCGCCTGGAAGGCAGCTTCACCCCCGTCAGCTTCTTCGAACACATCGGCCTGCCCTTCGTCGTCGCCATCAACCAGTTCGACGGAGCGCACCGCTACCACCCCGAGCAGGTCCGCACCGCCCTCGAACTGCCCGCCTCCGTACCGGTGGTCGCCTGTGACGCCCGCGAGCAGAACCACGTCGCCGGCGTCCTGCTGACCCTCGTCGACCACGCCGTGAAGAACGCATCCGCGAGCCGCCTACACCACGCACCTCCTACCACCCTTCAGGACGCCTGATGTCACATCACCCCAGCGATCCCTACCTCGCACCGCAGGCCGCCCCACCCGCACGGTCCTTGCCGCGACGCGACATGCGGGACGCCGCCCGCGGGCCGTCCGACCCAGCCAGCGCCGCCGTCACCGGACTCCAGTCCCAGCAGGCGACCGAGCTGGCGCAGCGGTATGAGCTGTTGGAACGCCTTGGCGTTTCCACCGTGGCGAGCGAGGACTTCGACGAGCTGGCCCGCGATATGGCCATCAAGGCGGGGTTCGCGTACGGGTTCGTCAATTTGTTCCTTGAGGAGCAGACCTTCGTCGGGCTGCATCAGCCGCCGGTGGACAGCGGGTACGTCATCGTCGGCCGCACCATGCGCCGGGACCACGGCTGGTGTCCGGAGGTCATGGCGCGCAAGAAGGCCCTCCCGCTGCACGACGTGCACGCTTCCCCTCGCTTCAGCGGCAACGCGGTGGTCGACGCGGTGGGGATCCGTTCCTACTTCGGCGCCCCGCTCATCCACGGCAGCGGCACCGTGCTGGGCACGGTGTGCGTGATCGACCCCGAGAAGCGGTCCCTGGACGAGGCGCGACGGCTCAGGGACATCGTCATCAACTCGGGCGTGCAGGTGATGGAGCACATCGCTCGCGCGCCCGTCCGCTAGGCCGTTACACCACCCCCCACTGGAGCCGTAGGCGATCCCCGGCCGCTCCACGTTGCGACCTTCATCCAGGGAGAGGGAGACCATGTCCGCCACACCCACCACACCGCCACCGGCGCTGCGTCCCTACCTCACCGCCCGCCACAACCTGCTGTGGGATGAGGCGGACGCCTTCGCGGCCGAGCATGTCGCGCCGCGCGCCGCGCGTATGGAGGCCGCTCCGGGCAGGGTGGAGCGCAAGGTCGCCGACCTGATGGCCGCACGGCGCTGGTTCGCCGTCACCGTCCCGGCCGCCTACGGCGGGCTGGGCGCAGGACACGTGGCCAAGACCATCCTTATCCACCGCATCACGCGCATCTCGGCGGCTGCCGCAGCCATCCTGCAGGCCACCTTGATCCCCGTAGGCTCTCTGCTGCACTTCGCCACCTGCGAGCAGAAGGGCCGCTGGCTGCCCCGTGTTGCGGACGGTTCCCTGCTGCTGTCGATCGCCGTGACCGAACCGCTCGCCGGCGGACACATCGGCGGCATCGAAACCACCGCCGAACGCGCCGGCAACCAGTGGGTGCTCACCGGCAGCAAAATCCACATCGGCAACAGCCACCTCGCCGGAGCCCACCTCGTCGTCGCCCGCACCGCCGAAGCGGGCGTGAGCACCTTCCAGGCACTGACCGCATTCATGGTCGAAGCCGACCGCCCCGGACTCTCCGTCTCCGACCACCGCCCCGGCCTCGGCCTGCACGGCTTCTCCGCCGGCCGACTCGACCTCGACCACGTCCGCGTCCCCGAGGACAACGTGGTCGGAGAGATCGGCCAGGGGCTGAGCGTGGCCCAGAGCAGCAGCATCCTGTACGGCCGCCCCAACCTGGCCGCAGTCAGCCTCGGCATCCACGAAGCGGTCGTGGCCACCACCACTACCCGTCTCAAGACCCGTTCCCGCTACCGAGGCACCCTGTCCGACCTGCCCGTACTGCGGGACCGCATCGGCGACATGGAGGCCCGCCTGCGCGCCGCCCGGATACTCGCCTACCAGTGCGTGCACCTCCTCGACCAGGGCCTGCCCTGCGACGCCGACCTGATCAACGCCAAGTACCTCGGCCACCAGTGGGCCATGCAGTCCACCCAGGACGCCATGGAACTGCACGGCGCCCACGCCCTCGACTGCGGCTACGTCCTCCAACGCCTGTGGCGCGACATCCAGCACACCTACCCACCGGCCGGAACCGGCGAAGTCCAGCGCATACGCCTGGCCGACGCCGCCTTCGACGAGGACCACATCCAGTGGTCCGAACGCCTCGCCGCCGAAGCCGCCTGGGCACGACCCGACCCAACCGCCGCATAAGCCCCCGTGCGCGGCACCCCGTGAATCCAGACCGCCGCGCACGGGCCCGCGCTGCCGGTCCCCGTCCCCCGCGGGGACCGGCAGCACCTCCCCGGAGACCGTCCGTCCCAGCCGAGAAAGAGACACCGTGACCCCGCCCGTAACGACCAGCGCACCGACCACCCCCCTGACGCCGACCCTGCAGCGCGTCGCCCAGCACCTCGCCAACGGCCTCGCCCCCCAAGAGATCGCCACGCAGACCGGACTGTCGGCCGTTACCGTCCGCCAGTACGTGCGCGACATCCGGGAGAGCCTCCACTGCCCGCCCCGCTGCAAGCCCCCGGTGATCGTGCACCGCCTGTTCGCCCTCCAGCAGGTTGCTTCTCCCACGGCGGACAGGCCGGCGCCGGAGCTTGGCTCGGACCAGTTGCTGCTGCTGAAAGCCGTCGCTGAGTACAGCGACGCCCGCGACATCGTCGTCGCCGCCAAGCTCGCCCCGGCCGACCTGCGCGCTGCGCTCGACCAACTCCTCGCCGACACGGGCGCACAGGACACCACCCAGCTGGTGATTCTGGCTCACGGCTGGAACCTGCTGACGGGCGCGCAGGCCCACGCGACGCGGAGCGGAGCGAGCCAGTGAACCGGCACCCGCCTCCCACGGCCCACGAGGAGCGACCGGCTGCGGCACCGTTTGCCCCGGCGCACCTGGCCGCCGTATATGAGGTGCGCACGTTACGCACGGACGCCGAGCGCGAGGAAGCTGCCGCCCTCGTTCAGGACCGCCAGCGCTGGCTCACCCTGCGCGGTCTCCCGCTGCCCTCTCAAGCCGACATCCCGGCACTCTTCCGCGACCCGCAGACGAGGCCGGCCGGGCTGTTCGAGGACGGGAAACTGCTGGCCTGCATGGTCCCCGAGCGCGACCCCGGCCTCGGATGGGGCGAGGGCCCGTGCCTCTTCCTGGGCTGCGTCCACACCCTGCCCGACCAGCCCGACGACATCACCCGGCTGATCACCCTGTGGGCATCCGATTTCGCCGCCCGGCTCGACCTCCCCCTCGTACGGGCCGAGGCACTCACCCGCCACGCCCTCGACGCCAACCCCGCCGCCGCCCTTCTGCGTCGGCTCACCCACATGGGCTGGGATGTCCGGGGTTCCGGCACAGGACGAGAGCGCGACCGAGTCGCCCGCCTTGAACTCGCCGCTGAGCGTCGGTCCGGGCTGAGCGCACTGATCGGCTGCCGCGTCCACGAGCCGCAGGCCGCCCCGGACGAACGGGGCAGCTCGTGACGACCACCGAACCCCAGCGGCCCGACCTCGCCCGCGAGCTGATCGCCCGCGCCCAGGCTTCGGCCGCGCACCGGGCCCAACGAGTGCGCAACCAACTCGACGCCGTCCAACTCGGCCAGGGCCGTCACGCCGATCACGCCAACACCAAGGTGCTGCGCCGCATCCTGGCCGAACACGACTGGCCCGGCCACCGCCTCGTCGGCCCCGACGCCGCCCGCGCCGCCTGGAGCATCGCCCTCCACAGCGACGACGAACCCGACTTCCAGCGCGCAGCCACCACCCTGCTTGAGCGTGCGGCCCAGGCCGGCGACGCGCTCATCCAGCACTGGGCACACCTGCACGACCGCGCCCTGATCAACAACGGACACGACCAGGAGTACGGAACCCAGCTCCTCCTCCGAGCAGACGGCATCGAACTGTGCCCGCTACGCGCGCCGGAATCACTGAACCAGCGAAGGGCCGCCGTCGGGCTGCCGCCGATCGCCGTCGCCCTGAATACCGTGCGTCGCCGGTACGCCCCGGATCGCCATTCCGGCGACTCCCCGACCGTCGTGCTCGCGGGGGCCGCATGACGCAGCGGGCCCCACAGGCTCCACAGACCCAGCTCGTCCGCAGACCCCTTACCTGAAAGGACCGTTGAAGTATGAAGCTCACTACCGCCGTCCTCGCTGCCGGCGCCGCCGTCTCCCTCACCACCGCCGTGGTCGTAGCCGCCCGGCTCAGGCAGGACGCGCGGCACCAGGCCGAGCGAAACGAGGTGGCCGTCGCGCGGAATCAGCTCGACTGGCTGACGCAGATGTCCACCAACCCCGACCTCGCCAAGCTCTGGACGCCCGAGGACATCGACGTCGAGGAGTACATGCAGCTGCTCCATGCCAACCAGCAGATCTGCACCCTCAGCCTGCGTGACCGGCTGGGCTTCGTTCGCCACGGACAACTGCCCTTCTACGCCTCGATGCTCATGAGCAGCGACGTCTGCAGGCGGTACTGGGCCCGTTTCGGAGACCTCCGCGCCCAGGAGGCCGAGGGCGACGAGCGCGCCGAGCACTTCACCGAGGTCCTGGACAGGGCTGCGAAGACCCACTCGCGGGCGCAGCCCTCAGCAGCCTGACGACACGGCTCACACCGACTCCCAGACGCCCTGGAGCAGGCGACACCGTCGCCCGCCACCGTCTGGCACCAAGTTCCGGGTCCCGACCGGGCCCGGCATCCCGCACCACCCATCGCCACTAGGAGGCAAGCATGACCGCCATGCAGACGGAGAGGCCGACCGCCCCTGCGCAGCCGGACTTCGCAACCACCGACGAGACCGACCCGTTCGGACTCGACATCACCTTCATCGAGGGCACGCCGGCGACCGAGACGGTCCTGATGTGCAGCACGGGCGACACCTGCGGCAGCTCCTGCCCCAGCGCCTGCACCACCTCGTAAGCCGGTCCGATCCGGCAGCGCGGGCCGGGCGGGGCTTCCCGTCCGGCCCGCATCCCGCCCCGTCACGAAGGAAGAAGGGAGAGCGGTGATGACACGGGTACGTCCCAGCCTGTATCAGGGCGCGGGGCAGGCGATGCTGCGCTCCGCAGTGCACCTCACTGCGCCCGCCATGCCACCCTGGCCGGCATCCACGGCACCGGTGGAACCGTGGCGTGCGTGGCTGAACAGCGTCTGGTCCGACGATGCCTTTCGGCAGACAGTGACCGACGCCAGCCCCGACCTTGCCGGACAGGTGCAGGCCATCATCGACGGCCGCACGCCGAAGCCGCGCCGGGTTCGCCGTGCTGCTCTGGCCACGGCCCGCTACGCGATCCGGTACGCACACCGCTCCACCCCCTACGGCCTGTTCGCCGGCGTCGCCCTGCTCGGCTTCGACCAGTCGACATCCGTGCGCTTCGGAGAAGACCACCAGGCCGTCGTCCGCCCCGATCCGATCGGTCTCGACGAGATGCTCAGCGCTTGGGAGAGCGACAGCACTCGCATGGCCGACACGAAGGTCTGCGTCAACACGCTGGCCCGGCAGCGTAACGAGCACATCCACGTGCCGTCCGAGGGCGACGCAGAGTTCCGCCTCGCCCTGAACCCTGCGCTGCGCCACGTGCTCAACCTGGCCCGCTCCCCGATCGAGTATCGCCAGCTGGCCGACAAACTCGCCGCGGAATACCCCGCTGTGAGCGACGCAGCGCGTCACCGGCTCCTGGGCGAACTGCTGCGGGTACGGCTGCTGCGCTCCTCGCTGCGCGCGCCAGCCACCGCCGTCGACCCGTCAGACGCCCTTCCGGACGCGGTCCGCGCCCAGGCAGACCGGCTGCGGCCAGCATGCGACCTGCGGCTGGATGCCGACGTGCGGCTGCCCGAACAAGTGCTGACCGAGGCAGGGACGGCAGCGACCGTGCTGGCCCGCCTGGCCACTCATCCGAACGGGACACCGACCTGGCGTCGGTGGATCGAGCAATTCACCGAGCGCTACGGCGAGAACGTCCCCGTTCCGGTGGAGGTGGCCACGGACTCCGACCGGGGCGTGGGCTTTCCGGAAGGGTTCGTTACCGTGAGCGGACCGCCCCGGCCGATGTCCCGGCGCGACCGCCTGCTGCTGGAGCTGGCCGGCACCGCCGCCGCCGAGGGCAGGCGCACGGTGGCCCTGACGGGCGCGATGATCGAGGAGCTGGAAGCCGCAGCCGGCGAGAAGCCACACCATCCGGCGCCCCATCTCGAACTGGCCGCTCAGGTGCACGCCTCCTCCGTCCAGGCCCTCGACCGGGGGGACTTCCGGCTGCGGGTCCTGACCGTCTCCCGCTCGGCCGGTTCGATGACCGGACGGTTCTGGCACCTCTTCCCCGGCACCGAGGAGGCGTACGCGCACCTGCCCACCATCGATGCGGAGGCGGAGCTGGCACAGCTGTCCTTCCATGCCGGGCGGGTGCCGGCCGACCTGCTCACCCGCGCGCCGCGGGCGCTGCCCCGCGTCGTCAGTGTTGGCGAATTTCGCCACCCCGGCCCGAACGTCCTCTTCCCCCGCGACCTCGCGGTCTGCATCACCGACGGCCGCCCACAGCTGATGGAGTACGCGACCGGGAAACGGCTGGAGCTGCTCGCCCCGACCGCGATCAACTTCCTGTGGAACAACTACACCCCGCCGATGGCCCGCTTCCTCGGCGAGATCAGCCGGGCCGCATCCCCGCAGGTGACCTGGTTGGACTGGGGCGCCGCCTGGACCCTGCCCTTCACCCCGGCGCTCACCTACCGGCGCACCATCCTCACCGCTGCCCGGTGGAAGATCCGCAGCCGCGCACTGCCCGCCCGCACCGCACCCCTCCAGCAGTGGGCAGACCAACTCCATGCCTGGCGTGCCCGGTTCCGGGTGCCGGAGCGGGTCCTGCTCGCCGAGGACGACCAGCAGCTGCCCCTCGACCTCACCCGCGACGTCGACCTGGACCTCCTGCGAGCACACCTGGACGCCAGCCCCTTCGGCATCGCCACCCTGCACGACGCGCCCCCGCCGGACGCCGACGGATGGATCGGCGGCCGGGCCCACAGCATCGTCGTCCCCCTGGCCAGGCGCTCATGACCGCGACGACCGTGCCCCGTACGCAAGACCTGTCCGAAGGCGCCCTGGGGATGGCCCTGCTCGACATCGAGCACCGTGACCTGGCCACCGCCCGCCGCCACCTCGCCCAGGCCACCGCCCCGGGGGTGAGCACCGGCAGCAACGCCAGCCTCTTCCACGGCGCACCCGCCCTGGAGTTCGTCCTCGCCCGCGCCCACGGGGCCAGCGACGACGTCCGCGCGGCCGTCGACCGCGTCGTGGACGCCCGGCTCGCCGCCGCCCACCGCCGTCAGGCGGCCGGCGCGCTGCCCCACCTCGCCGAATGGGACCTCATCCGCGGCCTGACCGGACTCGCCGCACTGCTACTGTCCCGCCGCCCGATCGCGCCCCGGCTGCCCGACGTGCTCGCCTGCCTCGTCGCGCTCGCCCACCCCGCCCGCAGTGAAGGCCGGATCCTGCCTGGGTGGTGGTCGCCGGTCGGCCCCGACGGGAAGACGATGGCCGGCGGCCACGGCAACAACGGCATGGCCCACGGCATCGCCGGGCCTCTGGCTGTGCTCTCCCTCGCCCTGCGCGCCGGAGTCAGCGTCCCCGGGCAGGAGGAGGCCGTCGGCACGTTCGCCACCTGGCTCGACTGGCACGGCGCCCACTACTGGTCCACCGCAGCACACCTGGAGGCCGACCAGCCGCCCGCAGCGGAACCGGCCCGCCAGTCCTGGTGTTACGGCCAGCCCGGCATCGCCCGCGCCCAGCAGCTCGCCGCGCTCGCCCTCGGCGACACCGCCCGCCGCCGGGCGGCCGAGGACATCGTCGAGACCATCCTGACCGATCCACTGCGGCTCGCCCGCATCACCGACTCGACCCTCTGCCACGGCTGGGCCGGCCTGCTGACCCTCACCCGCGCGGTCGCCGCCGACAGCCCCGCACCCGCACGCTTCACTCCGATCATCCAGGACCTGCACCGACGGCTGGCCGACGACTGGGAGCGCCTGCCCAAACCCGGATTCATGGAAGGCCGCGCTGGCGCCCAACTCGCCCTGAACGCCACCGACATCACGGGCTGGAGCCGCGTCCTACTGCTCACCTGACCCTCCCGCGCTGTACCCCAAGGAGCTCCTGCCCATGACCTTCGAAGACGAGAACCTGCCTATGCCTCCGGACACGGCCTGGTGGCACGCCTCCGTGGCCTTCCCCGACCAGCACGCGGACGCCGCCCGGGCCCTGGCGACCGCGCTGTCCGGGCGCCGCTTCCACTTCCTGCGCAAGGACGCCGGCGTGCGTCTGCGCACCGAACAGCCCGCCACCGGCCTGCTGGACCAGCTCGTCGCCGCCCGCGTGATCACCGGCTGGACGGGCGGGATCTACGAGCCGGAGATCCATGCCTTCGGCGGCCCCGAGGGCATGGAGGTCGCGCACGACGTGTTCTGCGCCGACAGCCCGGCCGCGCTCGCCGAGACTGGCACCCCCGGCGCCCGCGAGCGCAGCGTGATGCTGCTGTCCGCCATGATCCGCGAGGCGGGACTGGACCCGTTCGAAGCCGGAGACGTGTGGGACCGGTGGGCTGCCCTGCGGCCCCCCGTCACCCCGCCCCAGGGGCATGCGCTGGAGAGAGCCGTCTCCGCGATGCGGCGGTTGATGAACGCGGACGCCGCCCTGCGCTCAGACGCGGAAGCGGGGTGGGTCGAGCGCGTCGCCGCGTTCGAGGACGCCGGCCGCCGCCTGCGCCGGCTCGCCGCCGACGGTCGACTGATACGCGGAATCCGGGGCGTCATCGCCCATCACGCGATCTTCGCGTTCAACCGCGCAGGCGTGCCTGCCGAAGCGCAGGCCGCCACCGCGTGGCTCGGCCGTCACGTCGCTTTCTCCACTGGAGAAGGAGCTGACGTGTCTACCCGCAAGTCCGCCCCGGCGGACCCTAGCCTCCCTCGGATGGAGACCCCCGTGACACCCGTAACCGACCCCAACCAGCTGCGCGAATCCCTCGCCCAGCGGCTCGTCGACAGCGGCCACCTGCGCAGCAAGTCGGCCATCGACGCCTTCCGCACCACCGACCGGCACGCCTTCCTGCCCGGCGTCGACCTGGAGAGCGCGTACAAGGAGGACGCGGTCCCGATCAAGCACGACGAGCACGGGGAGATGATCTCCTGCATCTCCGCGCCGTCCATCGTCGCCACCCAGCTCGAACAGCTCGGCGCCCAGCCCGGTCACAAGGTCCTGGAAGCCGGAGCCGCCACCGGCTACAACGCCGCCCTCCTCGGCAAGATCGTCTCCCCCGGCGGGCAGGTGTGGACCCTCGACGTCGACCAGGACCTCGTCGCCGGCGCGAACCAGCACCTCGCCGAGGCAGGCGTCGACAACGCCACCGCGGTGATGGCCGACGGCGCGGCCGGGCTGCCCGAGCACGCCCCCTACGACCGGATCATCTTCACCGTCGGCGCCGGCGACGTCCCCGTGAAGATCCTCGACCAGCTCGCCCCCGGCGGGCGCCTGGTCCTGCCGATGCGCATCCGCGGCAGCATCTCCCGCTCCTTCGCCTTCGAACGCGACGGCGACACGTGGAAGACCGTCTCCTGCGAGATGGCCACCTTCATCCCGCTGCGCAAGGGCGTCTGCGACGACGTGTACACCCTCGTGCCGATGGCCGGCGAGGGCAACGTGCGCCTGGAGACGTTCAGCGAGCAGGACGTCGACCGCGACGCGCTGCGCACGGTCCTCGACGAGCAGCCGGCCAAGATCTACACCGGGGTGAAGTTCCGGCAGGGCTCGGCGTGGGAGTGGCTGTACCTGTACCTGGCCTGCGTGCTGCCCAACGGCCTCTCCCGCCTGCCGGGCCAGCGCCCCGGATTCACCCCGCACTTCGGGTGGGGCTCCATGGCCGCCCTCGACGCCGGGTCGCTGGCGTACCTGACCATCCGCGAGGGCGAGGACGACAAGGGCCGGTACTGGGAGGTCGGCGTGATCGGCCACGGCGAGGGCGGCGCCGACCTCACCGAGCGCGTCGTGAGCGAGATCCGCGCCTGGGACGCGACCGGCGGCAACGACGCCCCCGAGCCGGGCTTCCGGATGGCCGTCGCGGACTCGCGTGACCGGCTGACGGCGGACGACGCCCGCTTCGTCGTCGACAAGCCCTACAGCCGACTGGTCGTCGACTGGGCGCGCAAGGGCTGAGCCGATGATCCCCGCGATAGCCAGCCGCATCCCCCTGGTCCGCCGCACCAAGGCGCCCGCGCTCCCCTTGGAGGAGCGCATCAACCACCTCACCGGGCTGACCGTCGCGCCCGCAGGTGCGGGCCACCATGACCTGGTGGCCCGCACCTGCGGGGTCCTCAACTACGCCGCGCTCATCGCCTCCGACGTCGGCCTGCCCGACCTGGCCGAGGATCTGTGCTGGCGCCAGCACCAGGTCTTCACCAACGCCGGACATCTCAGCGGACGCATCGCCGTCATGTCGCTGATGCCGCTGGTCAATCTCTCCCGGCTGCTGACCCGCGGCGGCCAGGGTGAGGCAGCCTACGACCTGCTGGTCCGCCTCAACCACGCCGCGCGCCAACGGGAGAAGACCGAGATCGACGGCCGCGTCGTCGACCTCTCGGCCCTGACCGGCACGGACGAGGAGCACCGAGCGGTGTGCCAGGAGCTGTACGTCACCCTGCTCGTGGACGGCGCCCGCGCCCTCGCCCGCATCGGGCGGTGGGCCGAGGCCGCTGACGCCATGGCCCAGCACCGCGGCATCGGCAACCGGCTCCTCGACGGCCGCCAGATCAAGATCATGGCCCTCATGGAGCAGGGCCTGGACCAACAAGCCCGCGACCTGATCGACACCACCCAGCCCACGGAATCCTGGGAGATGGCCGTCGCCACCCTCCTGCGCACCCACTGCCGCCCCGTCGCGGCACCGGTTCCGCGAGCCGACCTCGACCAGGCCCAGCATGCAGCTGCCTCGCTCCTGGCCGATCCCGAACCCTCGATTGCCGTGTTCCAGACCCGGACGGGGCTGGCCGCCCTGGAACTCGACGCCGACGGGCCGCACACGACCTCGCTCCTCTCAGCTCTCGCCGAAGTGGCCCGCCTCGACGCCTATGCCGCGTGTGAAGTGCTGGACCACCCGACCACACGGGCGCTCTTCAGCACCGAGCGGACATCTGCGCTCGGCTCGGTGGTCGCTAACGCAGGTCTCGGTGCCGGAACCCTGCCCGCGGACCACCAGCGGTCCCTGACCGAATCCGTCGCCCTCGGCGAAGCCGAGCTGAGACGACTCCTCCGAGACCTCCAGGCGGCACCAGGCAATCCCCCGATGGAGGTACCGCAACCCACATGAGTGATCGAACACAGCATCACAGCTCACCCCACCCGACCACAGAAGGAGAGAGCCCGGTATTCGAATTCAGGTTCTAGATTTCGCCCGCCTCCACCCGTTACGGCGATACGAGAGCTCCCGTTACCCGATCACCAGTCCGCATCTCATCCCGAGGAGCCCCCATGTATCCCGTACGCCTTCCTGCGCTTGTTCATCCCGTGTTCGAGAGCACCGCCGCTTCCTCGGGCACCACCCTGCGATCCGCTGCCGACCGCAACGCTCCGTCCGCCCGTGGGTCACGACCGGATACGAGGTACCTGGCATGACCCACGCCACCACCCAGCTAGGGCCGATCCATCCCGACGGGGGGAATGGCCGTCCTCTGTCCGAGCCGGAGGACCGGGCACTGACAGCGTTCACCGCAGCCGACGCAGCGAGCGCTGTCGCCTACGGTCCCCGGGACGACGATGCGCTCGTGATCGCGCGCGGCGGGCACACCGTCACGCGCCTGCCGCAGGGGGGCCGTCTGTGAGCGAGGAGCCTCACCTGCTGATCGCCGACGTCGCCCAGGTCCTGCTCCGGTCCAACGGCGCCGCCCTGTGCGTGCGCCGCAAGGCGGACGCCGCCCTCGCGCCGGGACAGCTCACGGTCGTGGGCGGCCACCGGGAGGCCGGTGAACCGCTCGACCACGCCGCGCGGCGCGAAGCGCAGGAGGAAGCGGGGGTCCTCATCAGCGCTGAGCAGCAGGAGTTCTGCGGCCTCATCCACCACCACGACCCCGGTGGCGGGCTGGATCGGATCACCGCCGTGTTCGTGGCCCAGTCGTGGACGGGTGAGCCATACAACGCCGAGCCGGACAAGCACGAAGGGCTCTTCTGGGTACCGATGGAAAAGCCCTCCCTGGACTGCCACCCCTACACCGCCACGATCTTCCACATGCTCACCCACGGCCCGTCCTACAGGGCCACCAACTGGCCTGCGGGAGGCGCCCGGTGAAGAGGTTTTTCGGTCCGGTCACGATGGCCGACCCGCAGGTCTCCGACGCCGAACACGAGCTGTTCGGCGGGCCCCTGCGCTACGACATGGGCTGGTCCCAGCACGAGCACGCGACGTTGGACCTGACCATGATGTCCGCGCTGCGCTCCATGCCCGCCCTCGTCGGCGCCACGCTACGCATGGCCTGGCAGGCAGACCGGCGTGCCCTGCTCTCGGTCGGTGTCAGCGAGATCGGCCAGGGCATCGCCGCGGCCGCCGGCCTGCTCGCCGTCAACGCCGTCATGCACGCCCTGCTCGCCGGCAGCGGCAGCGCCGCCGAGCGGCTGCCCGCCCTGCTGCCCGGTCTCCTGGCCGCTGCGATCATCGGCGTCGTCAGCTCCGCCCTGTCCGCCTGGTCCACCTCCCGCGCAGGACGGCTCGAGCCCAAAGTCGAGCGGATCGCCACCACCCAGTACCTGGCCGCCGCAGCCCGCGTCGAGCTGGAGGCCATCGACGACCCCGACTTCCGGCGGCTCGTGGACATCGCCCAGCACGGCCCCGGCTCCGCCCGCCGCATGATCAGCTCCTGCGTCGCCGCGCTGAACGGCCTCATCTCCCTGATCACCACCGCGGGCGTCCTCGCCGTACTGCACCCCGCCCTGCTGCCCATGCTGATCCTCATCGCCGCCCCGCGCGGCTGGGGCGCCATGCGGGTTGCCCAAGAGCGGTACGTGTCGGTGATGAGCTGGATCGAGCACGTGCGGGCCAGCCGCCTGATCGGCAACCTGCTCACCGAACGCACCGCCGCCCAGGAGGTCCGCCTCCACGCCGTCGGCCCCTTCCTCCTCAGCCGCTACGAGCGCATGGCCGAGAGCGCCGAGGCCGAACAGGAACGCCTCGCCTCCAGCAAGGCCCTGACCGAGTGGGTCGCCTCCGCCCTGTCGGGACTGGCGATGGCGGTGACTTACGGGACCATGTTCTGGCTGATCATGGCCGGACACATGAGCCTCGCCGTCGCCGGAACCGCCGTCATCGCCGTGCGGACCGGCTCGGCGAGCCTGGGCGCGCTGGTCATGAACATCAACCAGCTGCACGAGGAGAGCCTCTACGTCCGCGACCACGGCCGCTTCCTCACCCAGGCCGGCCAGCGGACGCTGCCGGCCGGCGGCGCGCCCGTACCAGAACGGGTCAAGGAGATCGTTCTGGACCAGGTCACCTACCGCTACCCCGACCGGGACACCGCGGCACTGGACGGAGTGTCCCTGACGCTGCCGATGGGGTCGGTGACCGCCGTGGTGGGCGAGAACGGCTCCGGCAAGAGCACCCTGATGAAGATCCTCTCCGGCATGCTGCTGCCCGAGAGCGGCACGCTGCGCTGGGGCGGTGCGGACCTCACCGACCTCGACCGCGCCCAGGTCTTCGATCGCGTCTCCCTGCTCACCCAGGACTTCCAGCGCTGGCCCGTGACCGCCGCGATGAACATCCGCCTCGGCCGCCCCGCCCACCCCGCGACGGACGACGACCTGAAGCCCTCGGTCGACTACGCCGTCGCCGGCCCCGTCATCGCCAAACTCCCCGACGGCCTGCGCAGCCTGCTGGCCCGAATGTTCCGCGGCGCCATCGAGCTCTCCGGCGGCGAATGGCAGAAAGTCGGCCTGGCCCGCACGCACTGGCGTAGCTCAACATCACAGGCAGACGGCGTCCTCATCGTCGACGAGCCGACCTCCGCCCTCGACCCCGAAGCCGAGATCGAAGCCTTCGACCGCATCCGCCGGCTCGCCGCACCGAACCGAGCCGTCGTCCTGGTCACCCACCGCATGTCCGGCGTCCGACACGCCGACCACATCTACGTCCTCAACAACGGGCACCTCGCCGAGCACGGCACCCACGACGAACTCATCGCCGCCCGCGGCCGGTACGCCGCCATGTTCGACGCCCAGGCCGCACAGTACGCCCCGACCGCGACCATCCCCCGCCCTGCCGCGCCCGCCGTCCCGGACCAGGTATGACCCGCTCGCCCGAAAGGCCCACCGTGACCACACCCCCCCACCACGGACCTCGACGAAGCCACCCTCCAGCGCCACCAGCTGGCCGACCACCTGGCCGCTGCCGGACACATCCGCACCCCCGCGGTCGACCACGCCCTGCGTACCGTGCCCCGCCACGCCTTCGCCCCCGAGGTGCCCCTCGAAGCCGCGTACGCCAACGACATCGTCGCCACCCGCCATGCGCCCGACGGCCGGGTGATCAGCTCCATCTCCGCGCCCTGGCTGCAGGCCGACATGCTCGAAGCCGCCCGCATCCAGCCCGGCCACCACGTGCTGGAGATCGGCTCCGGCGGCTACAACGCCGCACTCATGGCCGAACTCGTCGGCCCGACCGGGTGCGTCACCACCCTCGACATCGACCCGTCCGTCACCGAGAGGGCCACCCGCTTCCTCGCCGAGACCGGATACGACGGCGTCCGCGTCGTCACCGCGGACGCCGAGCACGTACCCGCCCGGCTGGTTCCGGACGGCGGATTCGACGCCATCGTGGTCACCGTCGACACCTGGGACCTGCCCTGGATCGACGCCCTGGCCGAAGGCGGCCGTCTCATCGCACCGCTGCGTCTGCACGGCTACCACTGGGCCATCGCCTTCACCAAGGTCAAGGGGGCACTGCACAGCGACGAGCCGCTCATCGTCTGCGGCTTCGTGGCCATGCAGGGCGACGGCACCTGGAACACCAACCGCCGCACCGTCCCCGGCACCGGCGTGCACCTGTCCTGGGAAGACGGCACCCCGCTGCCTGTCGACCAACTCGCCCCCGCCCTCACCCGCGAGCCGACCGTCACCCGCACCAACATCACCGTCCGCGGCCAGGAACCATTCGACGCCCTCACCCTCTACCTCGCCGGCGCCCTGCCCGGCTTCTGCCGCCTGGAAGTCGACCCCGACGGCGACAACCAGGTCCTGAACCCGCCGCCCCAGCACTGGCCCGGCGCCGCCATCGTCCGCGGGGCCTCCCTCGCCCGGCTGACCCATGAGCGCATCGGCGACGGAGACGACGGCAAGGGCCGGTACGAATTCGTCGTCCACGGCTACGGCGCGCAAGGACACGTCGCCGCGCAGGAGATGGCCGAGCAGGTCGAGCACTGGCAGCGCAATCACCGCAGCGCCCGCTGCCCCCTCATCACCGCCCGCCCGGCAGCCGGCCGTGCCCCGGCGGACACGGACCACGAACCGCACCTGTTCGCCAAGAAGCACACCCGTATCACCGTGGACTGGCCGATCGTGCCCAGCAGCACCGGGAGCCGCAACACCGGATGAACGGCGGTACCCCCGATCACCCCTCGCCGTTCCGCGCTGCCCACTCCCCCGTACACCGTCGCGAAAGGCAGAGCTACGTGACCTCTCCCGTCTCCCCTTCGGATCACGTCTCACCGCGTGCCGCTCTGCCCGCAGCGCAGTACGCCGCATCCCGGCATGCGGCGTGGCTGGGCGCCGCCGCGATCATCACCGACGAGGTCGGCCGGGTCCTGCTGGTGCACCCCACCTACCGCGAGGACGACTCGTGGCTGCTGCCCGGAGGCGTCGTCGAAGCCGGCGAACACCCGCACGTCACCTGCAGGCGCGAGATCACCGAGGAACTGGGCCTGGATCTACCCCTGTCGGCCGTACTCGCCGTCCACTCCTTCTCCTCCCACCACCCCAACCTTCAGCCCGGCGCGCTGTGCCCCGGGGAGGTCCGGTTCGTCTTCGACGGCGGAACCCTCCGCCCCGACCAGGTGGAGGCGATCCGCCTGCCGTCCGAGGAGCTGTCCGAGTACGCCTTCCTGGAGACCCGGGACGCAGTGCAGCGGCTGCGCCCTGTGGACGGGCAGATCATGCTCGCCGCCTACCGTGCCCGGCTCGGGAACACTGCCACCGCTCACCTCGCCGACGGCCGGCACATCCTCGACGTCCCGGCGCTGGACCGCCATGACGTCCACGTCCGCTACCGGCCCTCGTGGGACAGCCCTCTCCACCGCGGCCCCGTCCCCGAGCGGCTGCCCGTGCGGCAAGCCTGGGCGTGGTGCTTCGTCCCCGACGGCCGCGTCGTCCTGGTGGCCGACCCCGGCCCGCGGGGCGCGCTGCCGATGCTGCCCGGCGGCACCGTGGAGACGACCGACGCGACGCCCGAGGACACCCTGCACCGCGAAGCCGCCGAGGAAGCCCAGCTCACCCTGGCCGAACCGGTGCGACTGGGCTGGGTGCTGGACGAGACCGGCGAGGTCTACGGCGGAGTGGGGCCCAACACCCGGCTCCGCCTGGCCGCCCGGGTCACCGCCATCGGGCCGACGGCCGTCGACCCCGCCACCGGCCACCCCTTCGCCCGCCTGCTCGCCACCCCCGCCCAGGCAGCCGCCCTGCTGGGCTGGGGCCCGCCCGGCGCGCGGCAAGCCCAGCTCGCGGCGGAGACGGCACGAGAGCGGTGGGGCCTGCCCACCGCTCGCCCCGCCGCCATCGAGGAGATCCCGGCGGAGGGGATGCGGCTGACCTGACCCGAACGAGCACCCCGCCTCAACACGTCCCGCTCCACGCCCCTCTGAGGTAGCCCCATGCCGTTGTCGCACGACCACATCCGCACCACCGTCGAGACCTACCTCGCTCGCCACCCTCACGAGCGCGAGCAGCTCGGCGGACTCCTGGCCGCCCTCGACCGTCCCACTGACATCGCCAGCCGCTCCACCTTCACCGGACACGTCACCTGCGGCGCGATCGTCGTCGACGCGCTCGGCCGCGTTCTGCACGTGCTGCACCTGGCGAGCGGGAAGGTCCTCGCCCCCGGCGGACACACCGAGCCCGCCGACGAGTCCCTGGCGGCAGCGGCGCTGCGGGAGCTGCACGAGGAGACCGGGATCCCGCCCCAGGCCGTCACGCCGTGGCCCGGCTACGAGACTGTGCCGTTCGACATCGACGCCCACCCGGGCAAAGGCGAACCCGGCCACCAGCACTTCGACCTCCGGTTCCTCTTCCGCCTGCACCCCGCAACAGATTTGCCCGTGGTGCTGCAGGAAGAAGAGGTCGGCGGCATCGAGTGGCGTCCCGTGGACAGGGTGGCCTCCCCCTCCCTGCGCGAGAAGCTGCTCAAGCTCACACCGGAGACCGAACCGGAGACCGTCAACGCCTCCGCCCTGATCTACAACGACCGCGGCGAGTACCTGCTCCACCTGCGCGACTACTTCCCCGGCCGGATCTGGGAGCCGGGCATGTGGTCACTGCTGGGCGGCGGCCGAGAGCCCCAGGACGTCACCCTGGAACACACCGTGCGGCGCGAACTGGCCGAGGAAGCCGGCCTCGACATCGCCGACCTCACCCCGTTCGGCACCGAGTACGCCTCCGACGACGCCGGCGCGAGTGTGCCCATCGCCATCTACGCCGGCCACTGGAACGGCGATCCCCGCGAACTCCACCTGACGGAAGGGGTGATGCTGGCCTGGTTCGCCCCCGACGACCTCCACCGCCTGCGCATCGCAGACACCACCAGCGACCTCGTACGGCGCCACGCCGCCAGCCTCCCGGCCAACGCTTCCAGCACTGCGCCGCAGAGCGGGCCCTCATCGCACGAGGAGCGCCGCCCAGCCTCGCCGCACGGCACGGTCCTCAACGTCATCGGCGTCCACCTCTACCTGCAGCGGCCCGACGGGACGGTGCTGCTCGGGCTGCGCCACCCCGACTCCGCGTTCGCGCCCTCCACCTGGCACGTCCCGTCGGTTCACTAGGCAAACCACATGTCGAGTTTCAGCTTGTCGAGTTTCGCACCGCGAGCGTATCCCGTCTCTACTTCTGGCAACGGGAGGTCGAGGTCCGCAATGGACACCTCTGACGATGTACTCATGCTGAGCGACGTCCTACTCGGGATGTGGTCTGCGCGTGATCGTCTCCAGAAGGCCGGGCTCGCAACAGACAGGAGCAACCCGATCGGCGGCCTGGCTCAGTCGCTCACGGCCTCGGCCCTCTGGCCGAGCGTGTCAGTGTCGGCGGCCTACGACCGCGCCCGAGCCGTGCGCACTGAGCAGTGTGCATCGTGACGTTGCAGGTCACGGGTCTGGTATGCGCGGGGTTCGCGATGCTCGGGCTGGTCGCGGGCCGATGGCCATGGTGTAG
>NZ_JBVIPD010000030.1:0-83642 GCF_055578235.1 Streptomyces sp. NPDC033136 | reverse complement strand
GGTCCTGCCTTCATGCGCCCACCCGGCCAAGATCACCCGACCAGGGACCCCGTTCGATCAGAACCGTCCTCATGATCGATAGGCATACGGCTTCTGAGAACCGATCCTCTGTGGCACCGACCGTGATGCGGCTCCCCCAGTACACCAAGGCGGACCAGGAAGAGATCCTTGGCAACAGCGATGATCCCTTCGGGGTCGCCTCGACCGGTCTGACCTGGCTGCCGAAAGAAGAACACTTCGGCATCAGACACGAAGACCGGCTCGTGGCACATGCTGGCCTGCTGCGACTGCCTATCTCGGTCGGCGGCACCACGACAGAGGTGGTGGGCGTCGGCGGAGTGGCCGTCGCACCCAGCATGCAAGGCCATGGCCTGGCTCGGCTCGTCGTCACAGCTGCCCTGGAGCACGCCCGCACGATGGGTCCTCAGCACGCCCTCCTGTTCTGCCGACCTCCCCTCGTATCGCTTTACAAGCGCCTCGGATGGCACCCGCTCGACAACGACGTACTCGTCGAACAACCCGAAGGCCGCCTGGTGACCATGCCGCTGCGGACCATGGTGACGTCCCTGCGCGACGATGCCCGCTGGCCCTCAGGGCCAGTACGGCTGTTCTCGCTCCCTATATGACGGAGGGTCATCCAGCACGGCGACCAGGGTTCACCCATCAGTGTCGGGCATGACCTGCCCGCGGACTTCTCCGTCCTTTGGCGTCCTCGGTGTCCGGCGCAGGCAAGCGCATGCCGCGGGAGTCGGCGACGCGCAGGGCGTCGGTCAGGCACTCGGCGAGGCGGAGGCCGGCGTAGCGGACCTCGGTGTACGGCGACGCGGGGTCCTCAAGGATCTTGCGGGCGAGGTTGAGCACGTCGGTGCCGGTGGCCAGTTGGACAGCCTCCAGTTCGTCGGCCAGGCGGGAGAGGTAGCCGCCACCGTTGCCGGTCACCAGGTAGCAGGGTTTGCCGTCCGGGGAGAGCCAGGGCAGGAGCCGGGGCGGGGGTGTGCCGTAGACGTGGCCGCTTTCGTGTACGTGTCCCATCAGGCGGCCACCTCCTGCTCGTGAGCGGCGAGGTCGGGCCGAACCAGGGCGGAGGCGGCGCCGTCGAGGGGGGTGGGCAGGCCGTACGGGGAGCGGTGACGGGGGAGGTGCGGAGTTGAGGGCACGGAGGGATGGCGGACGGGGGTGAGGTGACAGTGGGGGCGAGGGCGGCGGCGCCGTCCGGTGCCGGGGGCGAAGAGGAGTCGCACCCATTCGAGGGCACGGGGGATAAGGTCGTACACGTCGACGCTCCTGGTAAGCGTTGGCCATGCCCCGGGAGGTCTAGCCACCTCGCCGGGGCCTTTCCGCCCCTGACGCTACACCGGGGCATAGCCCTCTGTATACAAGTGCAGAGGGAGCCACACGATCGGGGAGGTCACCGCCGCTCTACGTTGGACACATGAGCGATAACGCAGCGCCGGAGACCCCGCTGGACCCGATGAGCGCCAAACCGCTCTATGTACAGCTGGCCGACGTCATCGCCGGGAAGATCGCGTCTGGAGAGCTGGTGCCGGACCGGCCCATTCCGTCAGAAAACCACCTCGCCGACGCATACGGCGTGGCACGGCTCACCGCGAGGCGGGCCGCACAGGAACTCCGCGAGCGCGGTCTGATCGTCACCGTGCGGGGCAAGGGTTCCTTCGTCGCAGAACAGCCGGTCGGCGACGCGCCCGAGGAGAGCGAGCCGAACGCCTGAAGGCCGCAGACAACCGCCTCGCTCAATACCCGACGATGCAGAAGGGATGCCCCGCCGGGTCCGTGAGCACCCGCCACCTGCTCTCGTTCGGCTGCCGGTCCGGCCTGCCAGCTCCCAACTCCACCAGCCGCGTCTCGGCCTCGTCCAGGTCGGCGACCCTGAAGCAGCAGTGCAGTTGCTGGGGCACCTCCTGCTCCGGCCAGCTCGGAGCCCGGTAGTCGTCGACCCGCTGAAATCCGAGGGAGAGTCCGCTCTCACTGCCCAGCGCGGCGAATTCGGGGTTCGACTCCGGATGCGGTTCGAGGCCGGTGGCCTGCTGATAGAACGCCGCGAGGGCGAGCGCGTCAGCACAGTCCAGGGTTATCGCGCTCAACTTCATCTGCAGCGGCATGGCTTCTCACTGATCGAAGGGACGTGGTCGGGGATGCCTGCCGGCGCCAGCACCTCCTGACAGGCCGACCAGGCGGGTCGGCTCAGCAGCGGGCGGATACGGGTGAACAGGCCGAGGAGTTCGGGGCCCCACTGGTCGCGGAAGCCGTGGTCGGTGCGGGCGAGGTCGAGTTCGTTGGCGGCGGACAACTCGGCGAAGTCCCGCCGTGACCGCGGCTCCGGGGTGTGGCTCAGGCCGGTGAACCGGTCGTGGAAGGGCCCGTCGGGGTCCACGAGCGTCGGGTAGGTGGCGCTGCGATCGCAGGAGGCGTACAGGTACACCAAGGCCTCGGCCTCGGCGCCGACCGCCGCTGCGAGTTCGGCACGGCGGTCCACGGGCAGCAGGGCGCCGGGGAAGCCGTCGGTTCCGTAGAACGCGTGGCACAGGCCCGCGAGTTGGAGGGCCGGACGGGCGCCCCATGCGGCGAGTTGCCCCTGTACTCGCCGGAGATGGGCGATGAGGGTGCCGCCCGGATGGGCGATGTCCGCGGCGCCGTGCCTGCGCAGAAACGCGACGGCCTGATCGGTGGCGACGGAGGAAGCAGGCACGAGCGAGTGTCCTTCCCGTACGGAGGTCGGCACCCGTCCGGTGCCTTCGCGTGTGGTCCGGACCCCGCGAAGACGCCGGACGGGTTGCCGCCTGGGCCCGTCACAAAGCATCGCCGACCCCTCAAACCCCAGTCAATCCTAGGGATTTATGCATGGACCCAAGCTGTAGCTTGGGGGTGTGACTCTCGACGATCTGCGCGTCTTCGTGGCCGTGTGCAGGGCGGGAAGCCTCAGTGCCGTCGCGCGCGAACTGGGCTGCACGCAATCGGCGGTGAGCCAGCACGTGAAGCGACTGGAGCGGGAAGCCGACGTGAGCCTCCTCGAACGGCAGCCGCGGGGTGTCGCCCCGACACACGCGGGGCGAGTGCTGTGCGACGCTGCCGCCGACAGCATCGCCGGTCTGGATCTGGCCCTGCGTCGCCTGGGGGACCTGGTCAACGGCGACACCGGCGCCGTACGCGTCACCACGGGCGGAACGACGGTACGGCACTTCATGTCCGAGGCCGTCGTCACCTTCCGGCAGCGCTACCCGAAGGTCGGCCTCGAATTCCAGACGGAGACCTCGAGCCGCAGGTGCTTCGAGGCCCTCTCCGCCGGGCACCTCGACCTCGCCTGGGTCACCATGGACGGCCCCGTTCGAGGCATCGAGCAGCACCCCGTCGTGAACCTGCCCTGGGTGCTGGCCGTCCGTGCCGACGACCCGCTCGCGAGCCAGCAGCGCGTCCACGCGGCCGATCTCGCCGACGTCAGTCTCATCCGTCTCCCCCGGAACTCGACCTCGGGCGCCCGTCTCGACTCCGCCCTCGCGGAGCTGGGCGTCAGGAGCAGTTCCGACACCAGCGTCGCCGACTGGGACACCGCCCTGCTGCTGGCCGAACTCGGGCTCGGCCACGCCGTCGTGCCCGCCCTGCCCGGTCGGCGGATTCCCGGTGACGGTCCCCTCCGCCTCCTCCCCCTCCCTGACCTGCTCCCGCTCCCGGTCGGCTGGGCCGTCCGCCGCTGGGACGCCCTCACGCCGATCGCCCGGGTCTTCGCCGAGACCGTCGCGCGCGCTTGCGAGGAGAAGGCAGCGAGCACACAGCGACTCCGGATGACGAGCACACAGCACCTCCGGATGACCAGCACCTCGGTGGACGGGACGGGCCGGCCCGCGCCGTGATCCGCACTCGTGACGACTCCGGCGGCCGACCGGCCTGAACCGCCCGCGTCACCCCGGCTTGTACGCCAGGAACGTGCCGGCCTGCCTCCTCGACCCGCCCTCCGGTTCCTGCACCACCCGCGTCGTGACCACCAGCCCGGCCTGCCGGAGCAGTTCGGCGATGCGCTCCGGGGGCAGCAGGTACGACTCGTAGGACACCGGCTGGTCGCCGTAGGCGTGGGTCGGGCGCAGGTGTTCGCCGTCACCGACGTGGCCTGCCAGCATCAGCCGGCCGCCGGGCGCCAGGGTGCGATGGAACTCGGCGAACACGGCCGGCAGACACCGCGGCGGGGTGTGGTGGGTGGCGTAGTACGCGAGGATGCCGCCGAGTTCGCCGCTGCCGATGTCCAGCGCGGTCATCGTGCCGACGGTGAAGCGCAGTTCCGGGTACGCCGCCCGGGCCAGCTCGATCATCTTCGGCGAGACGTCCACGCCGAACACCGGGACATCGAGGGCGGCGAGGTGAGCCGTCACCTTGCCGGGGCCGCAGCCGAGGTCGGCGACTGGTCCCAGGGGCCGTGCGAGTTCGGCGAAGGCGGCCAGCATCGCGCGGGACACCGGGTCCAGCCCGGCCGGTTCCGTGACGCGTCGGGCGTACTCGGCGGCGACGGTGTCGTAGGACTCCCTGATCGCGGTGACGTATGTGGGCTCGGTCATGGCGTGACGCTAGGCGACAGCACCGACACCGCGCCGCGCGGGCTCGTACGCCGACGCCGGTACGCCCGGCTGCTCCCGCCGTGAGACGGACCCCGCCCGCACACGCCACGCACGCGGAACGCAGGTAACGCCCATTTGCCTAAAGGTCTTAGGCAAATGCAGAATATATATAGGCAGAAGGAAGGTTCCTCATGGCACGTGCAGGACTGACGCCCGAGCGTCTCACCGAGGCGGGCGCGGAACTGGCCGACGAGGTCGGCTTCGAGCAGGTCACCGTCTCCGCGCTGGCCCGGCGGGTCGGCGTCACGGTCGCGAGCCTGTACTCGCACATCGAGAACTCCCGGGACCTGAAGACCCGGATCGCCCTGCTCGCGCTCACCGAACTCGCCGACCTGGCCGCCGAGGCCCTGGCCGGACGGGCCGGCAAGGACGCCCTGGCCGCCCTCGCGAACGTGTACCGCGACTACGCCCGGGAACACCCCGGCCGCTACGCCGCGGCCCAGCTGCGGCTCGATCCGCGGACGGCGGCGGCGAGCGCCGGTGTCCGGCACGCGCAGATGACCCGGGCGCTGCTGCGGGGCTACGACCTGACGGAACCGGACCAGACCCACGCGGTCCGACTGCTGGGCAGCGTCTTCCACGGGTACGTGAGCCTGGAACTGGGCGGCGGGTTCAGCCACAGCGCCCCCGACACCGACGCGACCTGGACCCGGATCCTCGACGCCCTGGACACGCTGCTGCGGAACTGGCCCGCACCCCCTACGGATCCCCGAGGCTGACACCATGCACACCGAGCACGACTGGATCACCACACCCCTCACGGCCGGCCTGCTGCGCGGTGCCCTCGACCTGGAGCGCACCGAACACGGTCTGCTCCCGCACCGGCTGCCCGCCCGGGCCCGCGCCCAGAACACCGACGCGCAGCTGGCCATGGCCGAGGCCCAGCCCTCCGGTGTGCGTCTGGCCTTCCGTACGGCCGCGACCGCCGTGGAACTGGACACGCTGCGCACCAAGCGCGACTACGTCGGTTTCCCGTCCCGCCCCGACGGCCTGTACGACCTGCTCGTCGACGACCGCCCGGCCGGCCAGGCCGCGGGGACCGGCGGCAACGTCCTCACGGTCGACCTGGCCACCTGGGACGGCGAGCTCACGTCCGGCCCGGTCGGCACGGTCCGCTTCACCGGCCTGCCCGCGCGCGACAAGGACGTCGAGATCTGGCTGCCGCACAACGAGACCACCACGCTGGTCGCCCTGCGCACCGACGCGCCCGTCGAACCCCTGCCCGACCGCGGGCGCAGGGTGTGGCTGCACCACGGCAGTTCGATCAGCCACGGCACCGATGCCGCGAGCCCCACGGCCATCTGGCCCGCGATCGCCGCGTCTCTCGGCGGGGTGGAACTGATCAACCTCGGCCTGGGCGGCAGCGCCCTGCTGGACCCGTTCACCGCACGCGCCATGCGGGACACCCCGGCCGACCTGATCAGCGTCAAGATCGGCATCAACATCGTCAACGGCGACGCGATGCGGCTGCGCGCCTTCGGTCCGGCCGTGCACGGCTTCCTCGACACGATCCGCGACGGCCACCCCGACACCCCGCTGCTGCTTGTCTCCCCCATCCACTGCGCGATCCACGAGGACACCCCCGGCCCCACCGCCCCGGACCTCGGCGCAGTCACCAAGGGCCACCTCTCGTTCGCCGCCATGGGCGACCCGGCGGAGAAGGACACCGGGAAGCTGACGCTCGGCGTCATCCGCGACGAACTGTCCCGCATCGTGAAGCAGCGCGCCGCCGAGGACCCGAACCTCCATTACCTCGACGGCCTCGCCCTCTACGGCGAGTCCGACGCGGCGGAACTCCCCCTCCCCGACCACATCCACCCGGACGCCGCCACCCACCGCCGCATCGGCGAACGCTTCGGCCAACTGGCCTTCGGCACGGGAGGGGCCTTCGCGGAGCAGGGGTGAGTGGGGCCGGACGACGGAGGCGGACGACGGAAGCGGACGAGGGGCGGGCGGGGCCGCGGCTACGCGAGAGCGCGGGCGAGGTACGGGTTCGCGGTGGAGCGGGACGGGAGCCCGAGGGAGGCGGTGGCGGCGGCCAGGGTCATGGCGTACGAGTCGACGGCCCGGCGGACGTTGGGCGCGTCCAGGCCGGAGCCGGTGACCAGCCGGTCGAGGTCGACGTAGGCGGAGCGGACGATCTCGATCCAGCGGTAGACCCGCCAGTCCTTCCGCCAGTCCCTGGTGTACTCGGGGGCCAGCGTCTTCTCCCACCGCCGGACCATGCGCTCGCGGATCTCCGGCCCGGTGGGAGTGAGGTGGATGTGCCGGACGAGGTCGTACAACGGATCGCCGACCATCGCCATCTCCCAGTCGATGATGGTGAGAGCCAGATGGTCGCGCCTGCAGTGGCGGACGAGGTTCCAGGGGTTGAGGTCCCCGTGCAGCAGGACGTGCCGGCGCGGTGTGACGCTGTGCCGGGCGAGGATCCCGCTCAGCCGGTCGGCGTCGGGCAGCCCCAGTGCCTTCGCGACCTGCCGCGTTTCCTTGGGAAGCCCCCGCACCAGGGCGACCAGCTGCTGGCTGAGCCAGGGGTAGAAGTCCCACGGCCCGGTGAGCGGATCGAGCCCGGCGTGGTCGACCCGCGTCAGCTGCCCGAGCTGGTGGACGAGCCCGTCGGCCTCATGGGGCAGCAGGCCGTTCACCGGGTGGCTGGGAGGCCGGTCGCTGTGCAGCGGTCCGGCGTAGGTGTGGATGGCGAAGGGGTCCCCACCATGGCTCCGGCCCAGCGCCAGCACCCTGGGAGCCGTCACGTCCACCTCGGAGCGGGCGATGGCCCGCAGTACCGCGTGCTCGCTGAGATGGCTCGGCTCCCGACGGCAGAGCGAGGCGATTCTGCGCCGCACCACCACGGGCTCGTCGATGTGGGGCACGCGGACCACGGAGTTGAGGTGGGCGGTGCCCTTGAAGACCCGGCCGGCCGGGGCCGTGCCCTCCGCCACCAGGGCGTCGCGAACGGCCGAGTGCGGGAAGCCGGGCTGTTCCGGGACGCGCTTGTCGGGGACCCAGGTGAGCGGCGGGACGGGACGGAAGCCGGTGGGCCGTCGGTGCCGGGAATCCCGCCGGCGCAGCAGCACCCGCTCGATCTCCTCCTCGCACGGCACCCTGGCGAGCCCGAGCGGCTCGGCGGCGGTCGCCAGCGCCCGGTGCACGACGGCCGTGGCCTCCGTCAGGCTCCGGTCGTCGAGCCGCTCGTCCAGCGACCGGGCGGCCCGCATCACGTCGGCGTACACGGACCGGGCCCGCTCGAAGGCGACGTAATGGCGCAGGTCCCTGGTCAGGCCGTTGACGGCCGGGGGCCGCACCCTCTCCATGGCCCCGGCCCACGCGTCACGCACCTCGTCCCACTGCCCGGCGGGATAACGCATCCGGACCAGGTGCGTGGCGAGCTCGTGCAGCGGGTCGCCGTAGGTGGCGAGCTCCCAGTCGACAGCCGTGACGGACCGACCGTCCGTGGAGACGATGAGGTTGTCGCGGTGCAGGTCGGTGTGGAGCAAGGTGTACGGTCGGCGCGCCATGGCGGGAATCCGCTCGGCCAGTCGGGTCAGCGCGTCGGCGGGGACCCCGAGCGCCTCGAACAGTCCGCCGAACTCACTCCAGTTGGGCTGCCGGATCTGCCGGTCGGCCCTCTGTGCCAGGGTGCGCAGGAATCCCCGGCTGCCCGTGTCGCCGCCGGGTACCGCGCCCGGCAGGGGCGGCAGGGTCTCCCTGCGGACCTGCGACATTCCGGCGACCGTCTGCATCAGCGACGTGATCAGCCGGCGGTCGACCGGGGCACCGTCGCCGTGGAGGCTGGAGAGCGGAACGCCCTCCACATAGCTGTGGACCGCCGAACCGTTCCGCCTGGCGAGGCATTCGGGGACCTTGGGCAGCGCGCCGTTCACGGCGCGGAGCACGTCGGGCTCTTCCCAGGTCCGGATCACCACGGGCAGCACGTTCTGGGCCCGTACGCGCACTATCGCCGGGGTGCCGGCCTCACGCCTCACGTACCGGGCCATGGACTCGGTCAGGGGCAAGACGAAGTTCCGGTTGTGATGGCCGTCGTACATCACGCCGTCCGTCTTCGCCCGCCGCACGAACTCCCCGTATGGATCGTGCGCGGGGAACCTCCGCGAAGGGGAGGGGGAAACCGCCAGCGGGGGCACCGGCCGCTCCTGGATCAATGTGCCAAGCTCTGGAAAGTGTTGCAGAGCCTAACGCCGCGCCGATGCCCGCACGACTCGAGTCCGGTGATCGGTGGTCTCAATGAGGTAACCGTGACGGGACATCCCGCCGCTGCCCTCGGACAGGGCCGCTGTGTGGCAGTGGCTCAGCGCATGCCCTTCAGCGCGATCAGTACCTCGTCCATGGACCGCACGATGCGTGACGGCTCGACACCCGCGGCCACCAGGGCATCCAGCTTCCGCTGGTGCCGCGCGTAGCCGAGGAAGGGGACCCCCAGCTTCCGGGCCGCCTCGTAGTCCGTCCCGGCGTCGCCGAGCATGAGCGCCCGGGACGGGTCCGCGCCCAGGGATTCGAGGGCCCGGGAGAGGCAGTGCGGATGGGGCTTCATCCGTGCGAGGTTCTCGGTGCGCCCGTAGATGTGGGGGAAGCAGCCCATGAGCTGCCGGCTCTCGATGTAGGCGGCCGCGGCGCGTGCCGAGTTGTTCGTGGTGATGGCGAAACGGGCGCCCAGGGCCGACCACGTCCTGATGAGCGGGTCGGCGTACGGCGTGGGCAGCGCCCTGGGGACGGCGGTGAGTTCCTGCTCGGTGAGCCACTGTTCCAGCCGGGCGATCTGAGCGCTGTCGGGATGCCGCTCGTCGATCAGGAGCAGCACGGCCTGGGGATCGGGGTCAAAACGTTCCTTCTCACTGAGGAGGTCGCCCAGTCCGAGCCGCTCGATCTCCTTCACGAGGTTCCGCGCCACCCCGTTCGCCGGATGGCCCGCGAACAGCCGGCAGATCGGCCCGTCCAGGTCCCAGAGGACGTAACGAACCGGAGCGAGCAGTTTCCGCAGTTCCTCGGTCGATGCCGTCACCGAACCGGTCTGCGTCGTATCAGAAGTCACTAGGAGAGTGTCAGGTCCGACGTGATGGTTTCCCAGAGGGCGTTGAACCACTTCCGGGATTCCTCCACGAACGCCGCGTCCCGCCGGCCCGCCCCCTTCAGGAACGAGAAGAGCAGGGACTGGGAGCCGAGGACGTCGTACATGTCGAGGGCCCGGCCGCCCCACTCCTCCTCGCGCCGGGTCAGCATGTAGTAGCCGATCAGCGCCTCCTGCTCGTTGAGCAGGTACAGCTTCACCGGCGGGGTGAAGGGCAGCGCCCGGAATCGCACTCGTACGTCCATGCCGTGCGTGGAGCGCAGGGTCAGCAGGTTGTGTTCCAGGACCCGGAGCTGTGCGTTGCGCATCTCCAGCCACCGCTGGTGCACCGCGTCGTCCTCCCCCTGCTCCTCGACGAGGCGGGGGAAGGCGAGGTTGATCTCCCGGGAGGGGAGCAGGACGCGCAGGTCGATCGACGCGGGCCGGGTGCGGCCCTCGTGGATGCGGCGCAACGGCTCCCCGAGCGCCACCATCAAGGTCTCGGACGTGTGGCAGACCACGTCGACGCGGACGGCCTTCGCCGAGAACGCCTCGGTCAGGCGTGGCGCCAGGCCGACCATGGTCGGCTGCGGCTCCCCGCGCGCCGGCTCCGGCGCCGCGATCCTCGGCGGGCTGCCCTTGCTGACGTGGGTCAGGAGGCCGTCCTCCTGGAGGGCCCGCAGGGCCTGGCGGACGGTGCCGCGTTCCACGCCGAACTCCTCCGCGAGCTCGGCCTGGGTGGGCAGGCGGTCGCCCGCCTTGAGCTCACCGGCACGGATGCGTTCCCGCAGGACGTCGGCGATCTCCTGAGGCTGGAGCCTTCTGCTGCTGCCGTTCACTGCCACGTTCTCCTGGGTCACGACCAAACGCTACAACTCTGATCCATCTGGCGGGAGTTGTTTGAAAGCTGTTTATGACTAGGGGCCAAGTGGGGACAACTTAATCAGAGTTGGTCGCCAACTCCAATGAGTTGGCGGAAGTTTTGCTTCCGAAGTTCGCCCCTCACCTGCCGCCCAGGAAGCCCGAAGGGGGAAAGAACATGCCTGCCCTCGCCCTCCTCTCCGCAGTCCTCGTCGTCGCCTTCGAGCAGCTCGTCCAGTGGAAGTACGGACCGGCCGGCATCATCGGCCTGCTCCTGCTCACCGTGGGCATCAAGGCCAAGAGCCCGGCGGTCAGCTCCGCGGGAGCCGTCGTGCTCGCGCTGCTGATGACGGGTCCCGCCCTGTGAGTTCACCGCGCCGGCCCGGTCCCACCACCGTGGGAGACGTCAGCTCGTGAGCACCAGCTCCGAACTGATCGTCTCCCACAGTGCGTTGAACCACAGATGCGACTGCTCCACGAACGTCGTGTCACGTGGGGGGCCCTGCCGGAAGGAGAACAGCATCGACCGGGTGCCCTGGGCGTCGTACATCTCCAGGTGCTCGTGGTCGATCTCGGCCTCCCGGCGCGCCAGCGTGTAGTACGCGAACAGCGCCTCCGCGCCGTTGAGCAGGTACAGCTTCACCGGCGGGGTGAAGGGCAGCGCGCGGAACGTGACCCGGACGTCGATGCCGTGCGTGGCGCGCAGGGCCAGCAGGTTGTGCTGGAGCACCTGCCCCTGGGCGTTGCGCATCGACAGCCAGCGCTCGTGCACCCAGTCGTCCGCGCGTCCCTCGACCGGCACCGGGAAGGCGAGGTCGATGTCCCGGCTCGGCAGCAGCACCCGGACGTCGACCTTGGCCGGTTTCAGCCGTCCGGCGTGGATCTGCCGCAGGGGCTCACCGATGGCGAGGGTGAGGGAGATGGAGGTCAGGCACACGGCGTCGATCTCGACGTGCTCCGCCGCGAACGCCGCCGCGATCCGGGGCGCGAGGGCCACCGTCGTCGGCAGCGGGGGCGCTTCCGGGCCGGTCAGCGCCCTGGCGGGGTTCGGGGCCACGGTCGCCGGGCTGCCCTTGGACACGTTGGTGAGCAACTGCTCGGACTGCAGGACGCGCAGCGCCTGGCGCACCGCACCGCGCTCGACACCGAACTCGTGGGCCAGCTGGGCCTGGGTGGGCATGCGTGCACCCGGCCGCAGCGCCCCTGACCTGATGCGGGCGCGCAGCTCGTCGGCCACCTCGTGATGTGTCCTCTGTGGCCGTTGCGCCCTCTGCCGTCCATGGACGGAGCCGTGTTCCGGGTCCACGTCCTTACACTACAACTTCCCGCCATCTTCAGGCAGTTCGGCGAAAGGTGGTTATGCGCCGCTTCCCGGCGGAGATAAGTACAGTGAAGTTGGTCGCCAACTTGAGCAACATGGTCAGACCTTCAAGAGGTTGGCCATCCCGCCACGGGGCTCCCTTCCGGAGGGGAGCCGGGAGCCCCGCCCGGCCGGATCAGCACGGCACGACAGCAGCACGGCACGGCACGACAGCAGCACCGCACAACAACCACAACCGAACAGCTCGCTACGGATGCGGGTCCCTGTCCATCGGCAGAAGAGAGCGGCTTCAGAACATGTCCGGGCACCACGGCCGCCTGGGCGTACGCAGCAGGGCGTCGGCCTTCCGGGCGGCGCCCGCTCGTTCTTCCCCGGCCCGCCCCAGCGCCGCCAGCCGGACCGCCGACTCGTCCCCGAGCCACAGTGCCGCCAACTCGCTCAGTCCCAGCGTGAGTTCCGCACTCCGAGTGGTCGGCGTGCAGGACGCCCCCTCGGGCGAGGCCTCCAGCCGGTAGCGCCCGCCGGTCAGCCCGTCCACGCCGGCGACCTCCAGCACCAGCGCCCCCTCCCCTTCGTACGTCCGCGCCTGAAGCGCCCGTACGACGTCCAGGATCCGTACCCACAGCCAGTCCGACAGCGAGGTGATCCCGGCCGCCCGGGGATCCGGCAGGACGTGCGGGAGCAGGTCGTCGGGCGCCCGCCAGCCGCTCTTGACCTTCACGACCCAGTCGATGGAGCAGAGGTACTGCCACAGGGCCCGCTCGGCGGCCGGTGTCGCGCCGAGCAGCCACCGCACGGTGGCCGTGTTCAACGGCTGCTTGGCGTCGCCCCAGTGGTCGTCGATCTCGTAGGCGGCCATGCCCTCGACGTCGCCGGAGGCCGAGCGGTACACGGCGAAGAAGGGCGGCTTCCACGACGGATCGAGCCGCACGGCGCCGGTGTTCTCCTTCCACCACAGGTCGTCACGGCTGACGGTCCCGGGCTGGGTACGGCGCAGCCGCTCGTGCAGGTCGGGGCCGAGCTTGCGGACGTCCTCGCCGTCCACCAGGTCGATCCGCCCGCCGTCCGCCGGGCCCGCCCAGCGGGCGTCGAGACCGGCGCGCGGCACGTCGACCGTCCACTCGGACATCCAGGTGGCCGGTCCGAAGCCGTACCGGCCGTAGATCGGGTACTCGGCGGCGATCAGCGTCGCGACGACGTCCCCGCGGTCCTTCGCGGCCGCCAGGTCCCGCGCCATCATCCGGCTGAGCAGCCCGCGACGGCGGTGGGTGGCGGTGACGGTGACGGCCGAGACTGCGTCGGCCTGGACGCCCGCCCCGCCCACGGCCGTGAGCTCCTGGTCGAAGGACCGGAAGGTCGCCACGCACCGGCCGCCGTCGAAGGCACCGAGGCAGCGGCCCGGGACGAACCGCTCGCGGCGGCCCTCGATCTCCTCCTCGGACAGGGCGGGCACCCGCAGGAAGCCGGTCTGCACGGCCCGCAGCCAGTCGGTGAACTCGGCTTCGGTGATCGGGCGTACGTCGATGCCGTCGCCGCGGGAGGCGGAGGAGGCGGAGGACGCAGGGGTCATGGCCTCACGCTAGGCGGAGGGCCGGTCGGTGTCGCGCGAATAACGGACCGGCCCTCCCGAAGCCCCGGGGACCCCGGGAGCCCCGAGAACCCCCGGGGGCTCACACCAGCAGGTCGTCGACCCGCGCCTCCCCTTCCCGGTACCGGCGCGCCATCTCCGCGCTGCACTCGTCCGCCGTGCGCTGGAGCCGCCGGCGGCGCCGGGAGACCTGCTTCTCGTGGCGCACGAGCCGGGCGATCCCCGTGGTCAGCTCCAGGTCCGTGCGCGCGTCCAGGTCGGACAGCTCGACCTCGGCGAGCATCTCCGTGGCCAGCCGCCGGTACTCCTCGCCCTGCGGGGTGCCCAGGGTGACGTGCCGGGCGGAGGAGCGGTTCCGGGCCGGGGCGTCCCGCAGGATCTCCGCCAGCCGCTCGACGACGGACGCCTCCGCGGGTGCGGCGTCGCAGGCCGCGTCGTCCGGGGCGCGCCGGGCCAGCTCCGCGCGCAGGATGTCGATCCGCCCCTGGAGCAGCCGCCGCAGGTAGCTGAGGTCGGTCTCGTCACGCTGGGCCTCGCGGCGCAGCGTGCGCAGCTCGGGCAGGCCCAGTGCGGCCAGCTCGTGCCCGCCAGTGTCCGAGGGCAGCCGCGGGCTGTCCGTGCGCTGCGTCGGCGGCCGGTGGTACTCCGACGTCCCGACCCCCGTGTACATCGACCGGACCGCCCCCGGGTGCTGCCCGGTGCTTGGTGTGCTCATGTGCCTCAACCGTCCCCTCGACCGGTGTGTGCGTGCATCGTCCCACCCCCACTGGCCGCTATGGGAACGAGTGCCCCCGATAGACCCCAGTTGGGCGGTTAAGCAGCAAAATACGGCCGTGCGCTGCCTGTTGGCGTCCGCGCAAACCACTCTTTCGGGCCATGCGCGAACCACCCGCGGCTCGCATGTCACCGCCCTGCATGATGGACGTATGCGAGCAGTGGTGCAGAGGGTGGACGGCGCGAGCGTCGTCGTGGACGGCGAGACCGTGGGGTCGATCGAGGGCGAGGGGCTGTGCGTCCTCGTCGGCGTCACCCACGAGGACACCAAGGAGAAGGCGGCGCAGCTGGCCCGCAAGCTCTGGTCGGTGCGCATGCTGCACGAGGAGAAGTCCTGCAGCGACATCGACGCCCCACTGCTGGTGATCAGCCAGTTCACCCTCTACGGCGACGCCCGCAAGGGCCGCCGCCCCACGTGGAACGCCGCCGCCCCCGGCGATGTCGCCGAGCCGCTCGTCGACGAGGTGGTCGCCCAGCTGCGCTCGCTGGGCGCGACGGTGGCCACGGGCCGCTTCGGGGCGGCGATGCGCGTATCACTGACGAACGACGGCCCGTTCACCGTGCTGATCGAAATCTGACCCGAAAGATCTACAAGTCCTACGGCTCGACGACGACTTCCTGGGCCGCGGCCGTGTCGCCGGCCACCAGCGGCGCGTCCACGGCCACGTTCCGCTTCAGCAGGGCGAGGGCGACCGGGCCGAGCTCGTGGTGGCGGGCGGAGGTCGTGATGAAGCCGACCTTCCGGCCGTCGGGGCCGTCGTCCGCGAGCCGGATCCCGGTGCCGGCCGCGGGCAGGTGGACCTCGCTGCCGTCCAGGTGCAGGAGGACCAGCCGACGCGGCGGCTTGCCCAGGTTCTGCACCCGGGCGACCGTCTCCTGGCCCCGGTAGCAGCCCTTCTGCAGGTGCACCGCCGAGTCGATCCAGCCCAGCTCGTGCGGGATGGTGCGGTGGTCGGTCTCGAAGCCGAGCCGGGGCCGGTGCTGCTCCACGCGGAGCGCCTCATAGGCGAGGAGCCCGGCGGGCGGCCCGGCCTGTCCGGCGTACGCCTCCAGGTCCGCGCGCGGCAGGAACAGGTCCCGGCCGTGCGGCGTCTCGCGTACGACGACGCCCTCGGGGGCCTCGGCGATCGAGCCGGCCGGCAGGTACACGACCGCGATGTCGGCCGTCCGGTCGGCGACCTCGACCTTGTAGAAGAACTTCATCGACTCCAGGTACGCGATCAGCGCGTCCTGGGTTCCGGGCTCGACATGGGCCCAGACCGTCTCGCCGTCGTCGACGAGGTACAGCGCGTGCTCGATGTGGCCGTTCGCGGAGAGGATCAGCGCCTCGGTGGCGCGGCCCGCCGGGAGGTCGCTGACGTGCTGGCTGAGCAGCAGGTGCAGCCAGGCCAGCCGGTCCTCGCCGGTGACGGTGACGACTCCCCGGTGCGAGAGGTCCACGAATCCGGCGCCGTCGGCGAGGGCGCGCTGCTCGCGGAACAGATCGCCGTAGTGGGCGGCGACGCCTTCGTCCACGCCCTCGGCGGGGACGGCGCCGGGCAGGGTCAGCAGGGGACTCTTCATATCCGTAAGCCTACGACTCGGTAGTTGAAGCCTTGAGCGCGCAGTCCTCGCACCGGCCGAAGATCGCGAAGTGCTTCATGTCGGTGTCGAAGCCGAACGTCTGCCGCAGCTTCGCGGTGAACTCGGCGGCCACCGACACATCCGCCTCGATGACGTTCTGGCAGTCCCGGCAGACCAGGTGGAGGTGGTGGTGCCGGTCCGCCAGGTGGTACGTCGGCGCCCCGTGGCCCAGATGCGCGTGGCTGACCAGGCCGAGCTCCTCCAGGAGCTCCAGCGTCCGGTACACCGTCGAAATGTTGACCCCCGACGCCGTCTTCCTCACTTCCACGAGGATGTCGTCGGGGGTCGCGTGCTCAAGGGTGTCCACGGCTTCGAGCACGAGTTGCCGCTGCGGGGTCAGCCGGTAGCCGCGCTGCCGCAGATCGCTCTTCCAGTCGGTGCTCACCACACCCACGAGTCTAGGACTACTTGCATACGGCTGGGTGAGGAAGAGGTGCGGCTACTTGAAGAAGGCGATGCCGTCGTCCGGCATGTCGTCGGGCAGGGCCTTGGCCCAGCGCTCGACCTCCTCCGGGGTGACGACCTTCTTCAGGTGGGCCGACATGTAGGGGCGCAGCTCGACCTCGGGGGTCTGCTTCTCGCCGACCCACATCAGGTCGCTCTTGACGTAGCCGTACAGCCGCTTGCCGCCGGTGTACGGCTGGGAGGCGGCGGTGCGGGCCACGGCGTCCGTCACGAGGTCGATCTGCGGCTTCTTGTCGGCCAGCTCGCCGTACCAGATCTCGATGACGCCGTGGTCGCGGGTCATCGTCACCTCGACCTTGCGGCCGGCGTCGATCCGCCAGAAGCCGTGCTCGGACTCCAGCGGGCGGACCTTGTTGCCGTCCTTGTCCAGCACCCAGGAGTGGGAGCGGTACTCCAGGAAGTCACGGCCGTCATGGGTGAAGGTGACCTCCTGGCCGAAGTTGCACTTCTCGGAGCCGGGGAAGTCGTGCACACCGGCTCCCGCCCAGTTGCCCAGGAGGAAGGCGAGCGGGACGAGGTCCTTGTGGAGGTCGGACGGGATCTCGATCATCAGCAGCTTTTCGTCGTGGACGTACGTCGGGTCTCGGGGGTCAGCGCTGGCCCTGGTACAGCTTCTTCACGGTGAGCCCGGCGAAGGCGAGGACGCCGACGGCGACCAGAACCAGCAGGATTTCGAAGAAGAGTTCCACGGCGTGCTCCTTGAGCGGGGTGCGAATGGGTGCGCAGGGCCGGGCCCCAGCTTACGCGGGCGCCTTGGGCACTACGATTCCGGCCATGGCGAAGAAGCTGGTGATCAAGGTGACGGCGGGGGCCGATGCCCCCGAGCGCTGCTCGCAGGCGTTCACGGTGGCGGCGGTGGCCGTCGCGAGCGGCGTCGACGTGTCCCTGTGGCTGACCGGCGAGTCCGCCTGGTTCGCCCTCCCCGGCCGCGCCGCCGAGTTCGAGCTGCCGCACGCGGCCCCGCTGCCCGACCTGCTCGACTCGATCCTGGCGGCCGGCCGCGTCACCCTGTGCACGCAGTGCGCCGCCCGGCGCGAGATCACGGAGAAGGACGTCATCGAGGGCGTACGGATCGCGGGCGCGCAGGTCTTCGTCCAGGAGGCTATGGCGGAGGAGACGCAGGCGCTCGTCTACTGAGACGTTTCCGCGGAGTGGGGAAACGCCCCTCAGCGGGGACGCTTCTTGCCGTCCAGCTCGTCCCACCACTCGTCGGACTGGGGATCGCCGGACGGGTCGTCCCACCAGCGGTCGTCCGGCCCCCGCCGGTTCGCGACCATCGCGGCGACGGGCGGGATCACCATGGCCACCAGGCACATCCCCACGGCCACGGGGACCGACCACAGGCGTACGACGCTCCACGCCAGGACGAACAGCGCGATGCAGCCGCCCATCATCGTGAAGTAGGCCCGCCGCCGTCGTCCGTACATACGTCCAGCGTAGGTCCGGGCAGGCCGAAGGGCCGCACCCCAGGCGTCCAACCCGGTGGGTGCGGCCCTCCGAGGACCTGACGCCGTCAGACGGCGATCGCGACCTCCGCCAGACCGCCCTGCTGGGCGACGACCGTGCGGTCGGCGGTGGCGCCGCCGGGCACCAGGGCACGGACGGTCCAGGTGCCCTCGGCCGCGTAGAAGCGGAACTGTCCGGTCGCCGAGGTCGGCACCTCGGCCGTGAACTCGCCGGTCGAGTCCAGCAGACGGACGTAGCCGGTCACGGGCTCGCCGTCCTTGGTCACCTGACCCTGGATCGTGGTCTCACCGGGCTTGATCGTCGAGGCGTCGGGGCCGCCGGCCTTCGCACCGCACATGTCGTACTCCTGAAGAGAGGTCTTGAAAGGTCGGTCGGGTTTGCTTACTTGTTGGCGCCGAGCTCGATCGGCACGCCGACGAGGGAGCCGTACTCGGTCCAGGAGCCGTCGTAGTTCTTGACGTTCTCCACACCGAGCAGCTCGTGCAGGACGAACCAGGTCAGCGCGGAGCGCTCACCGATGCGGCAGTAGGCGATGGTGTCCTTGGCCAGGTCGACGCTCTCCGCGGCGTAGAGCTCCTTGAGCTCCTCGTCCGACTTGAAGGTGCCGTCGTCGTTGGCGTTCTTGGACCACGGGATGTTCCGGGCGCTCGGCACGTGGCCGGGACGCTGGGACTGCTCCTGCGGCAGGTGGGCCGGGGCGAGCAGCTTGCCGGAGAACTCGTCGGGCGAGCGCACGTCGACGAGGTTCTGCGCACCGATGGCGGCCACGACGTCGTCGCGGAAGGCGCGGATGGACGTGTCCTGGGCCTTGGCCTTGTAGTCCGTCTTCGGACGCTCCGGCACCTCGTCGCCGGCGACCAGCTCGCGGGCGTCGAGCTCCCACTTCTTGCGGCCGCCGTCGAGGAGCTTGACGCTCTCGTGGCCGTACAGCTTGAAGTACCAGTACGCGTACGAGGCGAACCAGTTGTTGTTGCCGCCGTAGAGGACCACGGTGTGGTCGTTGCCGATGCCCTTGTCCGACAGGAGCTTCTCGAAGCCCTCCTGGTCGACGAAGTCACGGCGGACCGGGTCCTGGAGGTCCTTGGTCCAGTCGATCCGGATGGCGTTCTTGATGTGGTTCTTCTCGTAGGCGGACGTGTCCTCGTCCACCTCGACGATGGCGATGGTCGGGTCGTCCAGGTGCTCCTGGAGCCAATCGGCGTCAACCAGGACGTCGCTGCGGCTCATGCTGTTTCTCCTCCGGGGCAGTTGCGGCGGGGCGTGCGAGGTCTGCGGGGCGCGCCCATGACGAGGGCGGCGCACGGGTGCCCTTGATGCGGGGCGGCGGGGATGCGCGCGCCGGCGAGCAGGCCGGCGCGGTCGCTCAGAAGGTGCGACAGAGCATGGCGGCGACGCGGCACAGGTCTACTGCCCGCCGCTTCGTGAGGTCCGCCTGTCGCTTCATGCCGTCGATCGTAGGGAGGGCAGGGCGGACGTGTCACCGGCGTGTCGCATAGTGAGACGAGATGATCCGAAATATGGGATCGGCGGGCTGTCGGGGCGGTCGCCGCACGGCTTCCGGGTGACTGTATCCGTCGTCACATCTACGCTACGGACGCCGCCGTCTCGCCCACCGGACAGCGCTGGTCGGGCCCGCCGTGGCCGTACCTACCCCGCGAGCCGGACGTTGGAACCCTTCACCGTGATCTCCACACCGTTCGGGGCGGCCTGGACCTTGTCCAGCTGGATGCCGCCGGGGAGACCGTCGATCTTCTGCTGGAAGTCGGTGATGGAACGGACCCGGTTCTCGGCGAGGTCGACACCGGCGAACTTCGGCAGACCGTCGGCCTTCACCCGCACGGTGTCGCCGTCGACCACCGTCACCGAGCTGAGCACGGAGACCGGCTCGGGCAGCTTGGTGCCGAGGACGGTGGCCTCGACGGTGACCTTGATCTTGCCGTTTCCGCCGTCGGAGAGACCGACGATGCTGGCGGTGACGCCCGGGGCGACCTGGGTGGGCTCGGACTTCGCGGTCTTCAGCAGCTCGTCGTAGGCGATGGTCGCGGTACCGGTGGCGTTGGTGGCCGTGGCGGAGCTGTAGTCGCCGGAGAACTCCACGCCCTTCATGTCGGCCTGGAGGTCGTCGATACGGATCTTCTGGTCGCCGTTGCCCGCGGTGGCCTCGTAGTTCTCGATGCCGACCTCGATGTCGTCCAGGGATCCGCCGGCGACCTGCGTCAGGAACGGGAAGCCCTTGATCGACACGTCGGGCGTCGCCGACAGGTTCTCCGTCGTTTTCAGGCGGTCGGCGACCTCGTCCTCGGCGAAGCCGACGGCGAGGCGATCGGCGATCACGAAGAGGCCGCCCAGGATCACGACGAAGATCAGCAGTATTCGCAGTGCGCGCATGCGGTGTTTTCCCCACCCAGTCGGTTAGACGGCGGTCCCTGACGACCGGGTGGCCGTCCTTGCGTGAGGGTAACTCCGTGTGGGGCCGGGGCCCGAGATTTGTCGATCACCTGTGACAGGTACGGCGGCCCGCGCTGCCCGCAGCTCGGCGGATCCGCAGCCGCTGTTACTACGGAAGGGGACGTGTCGGGGGGCCGCCCGCGGCGGTTGGCGCGTCGACGGACAGTCAGTCGGCGTCCGACCCCATCGCGCCGTTCCGAGGACGGACACCCCCCGGCGCGGCCCCGACCCACCACCCGGCGTCAGGCGCCCCGGCCCAGCCGCCGCAGGCACCCGGGACAGAACAGTTAGACCAGCGCCCGCCCCAGCACGTAGACCGCCGGAGCCGCAGCAGCCAGCGGCAGCGCCACCCCCGCCGTGAAGTGGACGAAGCGGGACGGGTAGTCGTAGCTCGCGACCCGGTGGCCGATCAGGGCGCACACCGCCGCGCCCGCGCCCAGGAGGGCACCCGACGTGCCCAGGCCCGTCATCGCACCGGCCGCGACACCGCCGCCCGCCCCCGCGAGCAACGCCGCCCCCACCGACACCGGTGTCGGCAGCGGCAGGGCCCGGGCCAGGACCGCGACCGCCACGGCCACCGCACCGACCGTCACCGCGTCCGCGTCGGCCGCGAGGTACCCGCCCGCCACGATCGCCAGTGCCGACGCGGCGACCGTCGCCATCAGCCCGTACATCCGCTCGTCCGGATCGGCGTGCGACCGCAGCTGCAGCACCAGCGCGAGCAGCACCCACACGCCCAGCGTCCCCAGGATCGCCGCCGGCGAGCGGTCCGACACCAGCAGCGCCGCGTCCGCGGCCAGCGCGCCCGCGAACCCCAGCGCGATGCCCTGCCGCGCCGGCCACATCCCGTTCAGCCGGAACCACCCGGCCGCGGTGACGGCCTGGAGCACGACCAGCGGCACGAGCAGCGCGTACGTCCCGACCACCGCCGCACCGGCCAGCAACAGCCCCAGCAGCGCGGTCAGCGCGGCCGGCTGCATCCCGGGCTCGATGATCGGCGACCGCCCCTCGGCCCGGGCCCGCTGTGCGTCCGTGACGCGCGTGTTCCCGCCGACGGTGGCGGGCCCGTACCCGGGACCGGAAGAGGGCGAGGCCGCGGACGCCTCGGCAACCTCAGCAGGAGCAGGGACTGGAGCAGACCCCGGGGCCTGAGCCTGACCTGAAGTCGAAGCCGAAGCCGGTGCCGGACCCGCGTACCCCTGCGGCGGCAGATATGCCGTCTCGGCAGCGGCCGGCGCGGACACCGGCCGCTGCGTCTGCGTCTCCCACGTCTGCCCTTGCCACTGCTGCGTGTACTGCTGCGCGGCGTGCGGATCGTCGTACCCCTGATACGCCTGCCCGGGCCACGCCTGCTGCGACTGCTGCGACTGAGGCTGCTGCCCGTGAGGGCCGTGGCCGCCGTAACCGCCGTAATCCGCATACCCGTCGTGGCCGTCGTGGCCGTCGTGGCCGTCATACGGCTGGTTGGTCATCGTCACCCTCCTGCGAACGGCGGGAGCACCTCGACCGTGCCGCCGTCGGCCAGCCGTACCGTCTCATGTCCGCGGGTGCCCACCGGGTCGCCGTCCACGAGGAACGAGCACCGCAGCAGGACGCGCTCCAGTTCGCCGGGGTGCCGCTCGCGCACCCCGGCGAGCGCCTCGCCGAGGGTGGCCGCCTCGAACGGCTCCTCGGCCACCCCGGCCGCGGCCTTGGCGGCGGCCCAGTAGCGCACCGTGACCTTTGGCATCTGCTTCCTCAATCGCAAAGTCGCAGCGGACTCACATCAGACTCACACGGGCTCACCCGACGGTGAACCCCGTCAGGCTAGCCCGCCCGGCCGGCGACCCACTCCCCGATCCGCTCCAGCAACTCGTCGCTCGCCGCGTGCTCGGCATGCCCCATGCCGGACTCCAGCCACAGTTCGCCCTGGTCACCGGCGGCCGCGGCCAGCATGCGGGGATGGTCGACGGGGAAGTAGCCGTCGGCATCGCCGTGCACGATCAGCAGGGGCGTGGGCCCGATCCTCGGCACCGCCTCCACCGGCGAGAGCGGGACCGGGTCCCAGTCCCGGTGGTGGACGCGGGTGCGCAATCCGTAGCGGCTCACCACCCGGCCCTCCGGCCGCGTCACCAGCCAGTGCAGCCGCCGCATCGGGGCGGTCCCCCGGTAGTACCACCGGGCGGGCGCGCTCACCGACACCACGGCGCCGGTCTGCCGCGGGTGCAGCGCGGCGTGCCGCAGCACCACCGAGCCACCCATGGAGAACCCCACCGTCCCCACGCGCGCGTGCCCGAGCTCCCGTGCCCACCGCACCGCCGCCGCCAGGTCGAGCACCTCCCGGTCCCCGACCGTCGAGCGCCCGCCGGACGCGCCGTGCCCGCGGAAGGAGAAGGTCACCACGGCCCCGTGGCGCCTGAAGGCCTGCGCCACCCGCCGCACGTGCGGCCGGTCCACGGCCCCGGTGAAGCCGTGGGCGACGACGAACACGGGGTGACCGGAAGGCGACCGGGAGGCGTCGCGTGCGGCCGTGCCCGGGTCGTACACGGCGTCGATCGTCACACCGTCGGCCGTACGCAGAAACGTCCTCGACGGGCTCCGCACGGGCGCTTCCCCAGGCGTCTCGGAGTGTGGACGATCGGTGGAACGCGCCACATGACCTGCCGGACCAGAGCTCATGTGGGCTATTCTGCTGGGCAGAGGACTCGGGCAGCGTCGCCCCCGGGTCCTTTTGTGCTTTCGGAAGCGTTGTATACGAAGCGGGAAACCGCAGGTGTACGGGGCCTTCGGGATCGCAGAGCGGTGCTGTGCCAACAAACGTCCTCGCAGGGACCGAGGAGGAACCAGACGTATGAGTTCTCTGCTGCTCCTGACCAATGCCCTCCAGCCGTCGACGGAGGTGCTCCCCGCCCTCGGACTGCTCCTGCACAACGTGCGTGTGGCCCCCGCGGAGGGCCCCGCCCTCGTCGACACCCCCGGCGCCGACGTCATCCTCGTCGACGGCCGGCGCGATCTCCCACAGGTCCGCAGCCTGTGCCAGCTGCTGCGGTCGACCGGGCCGGGATGCCCGCTCGTCCTCGTCGTCACCGAGGGCGGCCTCGCCGCCGTCACCGCGGACTGGGGCATCGACGACGTCCTGCTCGACACCGCGGGGCCCGCCGAGGTCGAGGCGCGGCTGCGGCTGGCCATGGGCCGGCAGCAGATCGTCAGCGACGACTCCCCGATGGAGATCCGCAACGGCGACCTGTCGGTCGACGAGGCGACGTACTCCGCCAAGCTCAAGGGCCGCGTCCTGGACCTGACCTTCAAGGAGTTCGAGCTCCTGAAGTACCTCGCGCAGCACCCCGGCCGCGTCTTCACGCGTGCCCAGCTGCTGCAGGAGGTGTGGGGCTACGACTACTTCGGCGGTACGCGCACGGTCGACGTGCACGTACGGCGGCTGCGGGCCAAGCTCGGCCCCGAGCACGAGTCGCTGATCGGCACCGTCCGGAACGTCGGTTATCGATTTGTTACGCCGGAGAAGGTGGAGCGCGCCGCCGAGGAGGCGAAGGCAAAGGCGGCCAAGACAAAGCCGAACAACGCGGACGAGTCGACCGCCCTGGACGCCGCCGAGGTCTCCTCCAAGGCGTGAAGAGGCGTATCCCGCCGCCGACCTGGGCATCGCTCCCCACAGCGGCGCCCCGGACGGCGGTCGGGATATCGTATGGATCCTCCCTTACGCCCTGCCCAGAGCCGGTATATCCGCGTAGACTCCGCGCGTGGCCAAGGTGACTCGGGATGATGTGGCGCGGCTGGCAGGGACTTCCACTGCCGTGGTCAGCTATGTCATCAACAACGGACCCCGGCCGGTCGCCCCGGCCACGCGCGAGCGTGTCCTCGCCGCGATCAAGGAACTGGGGTACCGGCCCGACCGGGTGGCCCAGGCGATGGCGTCCCGGCGCACCGACCTCATAGGCCTGATCATCCCGGACGCGCGCCAGCCCTTCTTCGGGGAGATGGCGCACGCGGTCGAGCAGGCCGCCTCCGAGCGCGGGAAGATGGTGCTCGTCGGCAACACGGACTACGTGGGCGAACGCGAGGTCCACTACCTGCGGGCGTTCCTGGGGATGCGGGTCTCGGGCCTGATCCTCGTCAGCCACGCGCTCAACGACCTGGCCGCCGCCGAGATCGAGGCCTGGGACGCCCGGGTCGTGCTGCTGCACGAGCGCCCCGAGGCCATCGACGACGTCGCCGTGGTGACCGACGACCTGGGCGGCGCCCAGCTCGCCGTACGGCATCTGCTGGAGCACGGCTACGCGTACGTGGCCTGTATGGGCGGCATAGCGGAGACCCCCGCGGTCGGCGACCCGGTCTCCGACCACGTCGAGGGCTGGCGCCGCGCGATGGACGACGCCGGCATCTCCACGGAGGGCCGCCTCTTCGAGGCCCTCTACAACCGCTACGACGCCTACCAGACCGCCCTGAAGATCCTTTCCGGCCCCGAGCGCCCGCCCGCGATCTTCTGCTCCACCGACGACCAGGCGATCGGCCTGCTGCGGGCGGCGCGTGAACTGCGGATCGACGTCCCCGGCGAGCTGGCGGTGGTCGGCTTCGACGACATCAAGGAAGCGGCGCTGGCCGACCCGCCCCTGACGACGGTCGCCTCCGACCGCTCGGCGATGGCCCGGGCCGCGGTGGATCTCGTACTGGACGACGGGCTGCGGGTCGCGGGGGCGCGGCGCGAGCGGCTGAAGGTGTTCCCGTCGCGCTTGGTGGTACGGCGGTCCTGCGGCTGCCCGTAGGCTGCCCGTAGTCCTCTCAAGGCCCCTTGCGCAGTCCCTCACGGTCCCTGTCCCTTCCTGGGCCCCCTCACGGTCCCTTCCGCAGCCCCTTCACCCGTCCTCCCGCCCCTTCCCGGGCCGCCTTTATATCGGGCATACGAGGTTCTGTCGGGCTTCTCAGCAAGCCCTCAGGAAGCTCTCATGGTCGGGCGACAAGCTCGATGCCATGACCGAGAGCTTCCACCGCAGTGGCGAATACGAGAACCCTTACCAGGGTCAGCAGCAGGCCCCGGTGAACCCCGAGTGGCCGCCCCCGCCGGCGCACGCCCCGGCGCACGCTCCCCAGAAGCGCACCCGTGGCCCCGTCGCCCTGCTCGCCGCCGTGGCGATCGTGGCAGCGGCGATAGGCGGCGGCACCGCCTACGGCATCCAGGAGCTGACCGGCAACGGCACCGTCTCCTCCAGCTCCACCAGCACCACCGTGGTGCCCTCCAGTCAGAAGGGCACGGTCGCCGGGGTCGCCAAGGCGGTCAGCCCCAGCATCGTCGAGATCAGCGCCGACTCGGGCGCCGGTTCCTCCACCGGCTCCGGCGTGATCATCACGAGCGACGGCGAGATCGTCACCAACAACCACGTCGTCTCCGGCGCCTCGCAGATCAAGGTGACGACCAACGACGGCACGTCGTACTCCGCCAAGATCGTCGGCACCGACGGCAAGAAGGACCTGGCGCTGATCAAGCTGGAGAACGCCTCCGGCATGAAGGCGGCGACGCTCGGCGACTCGTCCGGGGTGCGGGTCGGCGACCAGGCCGTGGCGATCGGCTCGCCCGAGGGCCTGTCCGGCACCGTGACCAGCGGCATCATCTCGGCGCTCGACCGTGACGTCACGGTCCCGACGGACGAGGACCAGGGGCAGCAGTCCCAGCAGGGGGACGGGTGGCCGTTCGAGTTCGGCGGGCGGCAGTTCAACGGCGACACCGGCAACGACACGACGACGTACAAGGCACTCCAGACCGACGCGTCCCTCAACCCGGGCAACTCCGGCGGTGCGCTGATCGACATGAACGGCAACATCATCGGCATCAATTCCGCGATGTACTCGCCGACCAGCCAGGCCTCTTCGTCCTCCGCGGCAGGCAGTGTCGGCCTGGGCTTCGCCATCCCGATCAACACCGTCAAGGCCGACCTCGCGAAGCTGCGGGCCGGTTCGACCGGCTGAGTTCCCCGGGTGAGTTCCCCGGGTGAGGAGTACGACGATGATCCAGCAGGTTCCGCACACGGTGCCGGGGGCCGACCCGGTGGGGTTCGCGCTGCCGCTGGCGGTGGCGTACGCACTGCACGCACCGGCGCCGGCGACGGCGACGCGGGCGCCCGAGGTCGCGACGGCCGAGGCCCGGCCTGCCCGCCCGGCCGCCGCCGCCCGGCGCCGCAAGGTACGGGGCTGACGCTCCTCCCGGCCCGCCCCGCGGGCGTGCGAGGCTGAGAGCGTCAGTGCCCCCGTCCGTCCCTTCATCCTCGAGGACCCCGACCCATGAGCAGCCCCGCAGACGGCGACCGTGACTCCCAGCGCATCCTGATCGTCGACGACGAGCCGGCGGTGCGCGAAGCACTCCAGCGCAGCCTCGCCTTCGAGGGGTACGGGACCGAGGTCGCCGTCGACGGCGCGGACGCCCTGGAGAAGGCGGCGGCGTACCGCCCCGACCTGGTCGTCCTGGACATCCAGATGCCCCGCATGGACGGCCTGACGGCGGCACGCCGCATCCGCGGCACCGGCGACACGACGCCGATCCTCATGCTCACGGCCCGCGACACGGTCGGCGACCGGGTGACCGGCCTCGACGCGGGCGCCGACGACTACCTGGTCAAACCCTTCGAGCTCGACGAACTCTTCGCCCGGATCCGCGCGCTGCTGCGCCGCAGCTCCTACGCGGCGGCCGTGGGCGCGGGCAGTCCGGCCGACGAGGACGGGCTCACCTTCGCCGACCTGCGCATGAACCTCGCGACGCGGGAGGTCACGCGGGGAGGCCGCCAGGTGGAGCTGACCCGCACGGAGTTCACGCTCCTGGAGATGTTCATGGCGCACCCGCGCCAGGTCCTCACCCGGGAGCAGATCCTGAAGGCCGTCTGGGGCTTCGACTTCGAGCCGTCGTCGAACTCCCTCGACGTGTACGTCATGTACCTGCGCCGCAAGACCGAGGCGGGCGGGGAGCCGCGCCTCGTGCACACGGTGCGGGGCGTCGGTTACGTGTTGCGGCAGGGCGGCGCCGAGTGAACAAGGCCGTACGCCGGTTCCGCTCGCTGCCGATCCGGTCGCGCCTGGCGCTGCTGGTGGCGGCGGCGGTGGCGTTCGCGGTGGCGGCGGTGTCGGTGACCTGCTGGTTCATCGTGCAGGGGAAGTTGTACGACGAGATCGCCAACGCCCTGACGTCATCGGTCGGACCGCTGCGTCCGGAAGAGTTCCAGACCCTCACGGACAGCTGCCCTCAGACACCTTCCGACTCGCTGGGCATGGGGTCGCGGCCCAAGAGCTACGGGCAGCTGGTCCGGGGCGACGGCAAGGTGTGTCTCTTCCCGAGTTCCACGGCCCAGGTGCAGGTCAGCGCCGACGACAAGGCCGTGGCCAGGGACCCCGACCCGAACCAGGCCCACATCCGCGACGGCGTCGACAACGACGGCAACAAGCTGCGCGTCCTGACCACGGCGGTCGTCGTCAAGGACGGACCCCTGACACAGGGCGTGGCCGCCGACTACTCCCTCGTCATCGCCCTGCCGCTCAAGGGAACCCAGTCCACGCTCAACGAGCTGGCCCTGATTCTCCTCCTGGTCTCCGGCGTGGGAGTCCTCGGCGCCGGAGCCGCCGGCCTGGCCGTCGCCCGGGCCGGGCTGCGTCCCGTCGACAAGCTGACCGAGGCCGTCGAGCACGTGGCCCGCACGAAGGACCTGAACATCCGCATCCCGGTGGAGGAGGACAGCGAGGACGAGATCGCCCGCCTTTCCCACTCCTTCAATTCCATGACCTCGGCCCTGGCCAGCTCCCGTGACCTCCAGCAGCAACTGATCGCGGACGCCGGCCACGAACTCCGCACCCCTCTCACCTCCCTCCGCACCAACATCGAGCTCCTCACCCGCAGCGAGGAGACGGGCCGCCCCCTGCCCGAGGCTGACCGCAAGGCGCTGCTCGCGTCGGTGAAGGCGCAGATGACGGAACTGGCCGCGCTCATCGGCGACCTCCAGGAACTGTCCCGGCCCGACACGGGCCAGCACTCGGGCAGGACACAGATCGTCGCCTGGCACGACACGGTCGAGTCGGCACTGCGACGGGCACGGCTGCGGGGCCCGGAGCTGACCATCACGGCGGACATCGAGCCCTGGTTCGTCCGGGCTGAACCTTCCGCCCTGGAGCGGGCGGTGGTCAACATCCTCGACAACGCGGTGAAGTTCAGCCCGGAGGGCGGCACGATCGAGGTACGGATGGCCGACGGCACCCTCACGGTCCGCGACCACGGCCCGGGCATCCCCGCCGACGAACTCCCCCACGCCTTCGACCGCTTCTGGCGCTCGCCGAGTGCGCGGGCGCTGCCGGGCTCGGGGCTGGGCCTGTCGATCGTGGCGCGGACGGTGCAGCAGGCAGGGGGTGAGGTGTCACTGGCCCGGGCCGAGGGCGGCGGCACGGTGGCGACGGTACGGCTGCCGGGGGCGGCGGTGCCGCCGCCGGAGGGTCTGGCGTCGGCCTGAGGGACCGAGTGAGGCTACAGGACATCGCCATGAACTCCGATCTGTGGCCGACGAGATGGGCTTACCCAATTCACCCGAAACGCCGGACCCGAGTCTCGGCTGATGGTTTACTTGATGCCTGGTCCGAGGGCAGGGGGGAGCCCGTGGTGGCTACGGTGGTCCTGGTACACGGAATCGGCCAGCAGGTGCTGGGGGAACGGACTCTGCTCGCGCAGTGGGTTCCGGCGCTCTTGGACGGGCTGGCCAGGGCAGGGTGCCCGGCCGTTCCGGACACCGCCATGGCCTTCTACGGCGATCTGTTCCGGCCTCCGGCCACGTCGCTGGCCGGAGGCGAACCGTTGTACAGCGCCGCTGATGTAGCACCTGGTCAGGAACTGGACCTGCTCACCTCTTGGTGGGTGCACGCCGCCGAGGTCGACGAAGGGGTGGCGCCGCCGAACGGGAACACCCTCGCTCGTACATCCGAGCGCGCGCAACGCGCGCTGCGGCAGCTCTCTAACAGCCGCTACTTCGCCAAGCTGAGTGAGCGGGCGATGGTCGGCGATCTCAAGCAGGTCACCACCTACCTGTCCGACCCCCGGGTCCGGGCCACAGCCCGTGCGCGGGTGACGGCACTGATCGGCCCGGACACCCGGGCCGTCGTGGCTCACTCACTGGGCTCCGTGGTCGCCTACGAGGCGCTGTGCGCGACTCCTGGCCACGGGGTGCGTCTCCTGGTGACCCTGGGATCACCGCTGGGCATCCCGTACCACATCTTCCACCGGCTCGACCCCGCGCCCAGCGGCGCGCTCGGTGCATGGCCCGGCGGCGACTCCCTGACGTGGACCAACATCGCAGACTCCGGCGACGTGGTGGCACTGGTCAAGGACCTGCGCCCGTGCTTCGGCGACCGCGTGCGCAATGTGCTGGTGCACAACGGGTCCAACGCCCACTCTGTCATCCCCTACCTGACCGAGGGGCGCACGGGCGCGGCGATCGCGGCAGTGCTGGGATGAGCGAACCGCCGGGGCGCCGGTTCCTCCTCGCCACCGTGACCCCCCGATACCCGAGGCAACCCGACTGGGACCGCCCGGAACTGGCCGAGGCGTGTGAGCAGGTCGTGGGCCTGTTCACGGAGCGGTTCGGCTATGAACTGGCGGAGGCCCCGCTGACGGGCCCCACCGCAGCCGACCTGACGGCGCGTCTGCGCGCCTTCTGCCGCCGCGACGACCTGACCCGCGAGGACATGCTGGTCGTCTACATCGGCACCCACGGCGAGGTCCTGAGCAGCGGGGAACACGTCCTGCTCACCAGCGACACCGACCCCAGCGACATCGACGACGCCCTGGCCACCAGTGACCTCACCAAGAAGGTCGTCCAGGGCACCAACGTCCGCCGCGTCCTGCTGCTGGTCGACACCTGCTACTCCGAGCGGGGCGGCAGCGACCTGGTGGCCCAGGCGGTCGTACGGACCGCGACCGCCTGGGCCCAGGATCTCGGCTCGGCCTTCGGAGTCATCACATCGGCGAAACCCGCCCAGGAGGCGGCCACCGGCGCCTTCCCCGCGCTCCTGAGCGCCGCGCTCGACGACCTCGACGCCAGCGGTTACCGAGGCCCCGCCTACCAGCCCGATGCCATCGTCGACGCGATGAACCGCAGTACCCTGCGCCCCGGCCACCAGGTCATCAGTACCAACTGGGTCGGCCTCACCGGTGTGGTACCGCCCTTCTTTCCCGTGCCGGACCGGGCCGTCGATCCCTCCGTCGAGGCCCTGTCGCCCGCTGTCTTCCGTACCGTCGCGGAAGGGTATCTGCGTTGGGCGGCAAACGCCTGGCGCTACATCGATCTCGGCGACCTGGGTGCGGAGGCCGGCGAGCAGGAGGTGCGACGGGTGCGCAGGCTGCCCCTGCGCACCATGTACATCTCGCTTCAGGCCGACGCCCGCACCGCCGACGACCGGGCGCGCTCCGAGGAGTTGCGCCTCCTGGACGCCGCCGAGATCGCGGTCGGGGGCTCCTGGGGCAACCGACTGATCGAGATCCTGGAGCGGGGCTCGCGGCAGACCGCGGGCTCGGCCTCGGCCGACCCTGATCCGGTAGACTTGGAGGACGCGTTCGAGCGGAACCGGGTGGTGGTCGTACTCGGGGATCCCGGCACCGGCAAGACCGTGCTGTGCCAGTGGCTCGGCTCGGAACTGGCCTTGGAGGGCCGGGACGTCCTGCTGGGCCGCGCGGACGGTGCGCTCCGGATTCCGCTGCGCTTCCGCGTGGCCGACTACGCCGCACACAACGCGAGCCGGTTCGCCGCAGGTGAGGACACCGACGACCTGCCTGCCTTCCTCGCCGCGTCGATGCCGGAGGAGGCGCTCGCCGCCATCGGGTACGGGTCCGACACCTTGCGCACGATGTTCGCGACCGCGCTGGTGGACGGCAACGCGGTGATGCTGGTCGACGGCCTCGACGAACTGGTGCGCTATCGCGGTGAGGTAGTCCGCGCGGTGGACGGGCTGGTACGGGAGCACGTCACCGCCACGGACGGGCCGGCCAAGGTGCTGATCACCAGTCGGGTGGCGGGGTACGACGAGGTGCACCTGACCATCGACGGCATCGCCCACTACCGCATCCGGCCGCTGACGGGCCCTCAGATCGAGGCGTTCGTGACCCAGTTCTTCACAGAGATCCGGGCCGTGAACGAGATCGCGCCGTTCACAGCACAGTTGCAGTCAAGCAATCCTACGGTGCGCAGGCTGGCCCGTACTCCGCTGCTGTTGACCTCGATGTGTTCGTACTGGCACCGTCACCGCGCGCTGCCGGCCACCCGAGCGGGCCTGTACCGCCAACTGCTGCTCGACATCGCCTACCGCTGGCGGCGCTTCCCGGGCATCACCGATCCCGAACTGGACGGAGTGCTGGCCGATGAGGACGCGTTCCTGTCGATGCTCTCCCGGGTCGCCTTGTGGATGCAGGACAACGGGGACATCCGTATCCGCGAGGACAAACTGGTGGAATTCCTCGACGAGGCCCTGTTCGGCGCCTCCAGGCTGACCGGTGACGGCACCGGCGCCGTCGCCCTGCGACTGGTCGACCACATCCGGGAGAAAGTCGGTGTGCTCGCCGAGTTCTCCCCCGGCGAGTTCGGCTTCTCGCACCAGACCTTCCGCGAGTACCTGGTCGGCCTGTCCCTGCTCGACGGCGAGGTCCCGTTGCCGGACCGCATCGCGGAAGTGATCCACGACCCCAGCTGGCGGGAGCCCATCCTGTTGGTGCTGGGCGAGAGCACACCCGAGCTGCGCAACGCGGTGATGGCCCGGGGCGCCGACGCGGAAGATCCGGAGCCGTGGATTCGCGTCTTCCTGACCGCGCAACTGGAGGCCGCGCCGGGCGAGCAGTACCTGGGCGAGGTCTCCGAACTCCTGAAGCTTGTCGCGCAGACCTACGAGGTACTGCGCGCGACGGGGGAGCCCTTCGACCGGCTGGACGATGCCGTTGCCGAGGTCCGGGCCCACGTGGGTTCGGGATTCGACAAGGTGGCGATGACCGCACTGGACTCCCCGGGGGCGCTCGGTCCGCTCACCGCCCTCTACCTGCGCCGGGAGTGGCTCGGTGAGTCCGTGACGAGTTGTCTCCTGGCACACGTGGACGAGGACCCACCGGAGTGGGGCCAGCCGGTGCAACGGGCGCTTCGCCGCGCCGCGGGACCCCCACCGAGGAGAACGGTCTTGATCCTCGACGAGTTGTACGTGCCGGAGGACGACGGGACCGAACAGTCGCGGCAGGCCCGTACCTCCGTGGAACTCGGCCGGGCCGCATGGGAACGCGAGCGCAGGCGGGTCGACCAGGCCGAGGTGGAGTCGCTGGTGCTGCCCTTGCCCCGGTTGCTCACCGCGGACGACGGGCTGTGGGCGCGCTGTCGGCTCGATCCTGCGGTGACGCGCGTGCTGGTGACCCTCTTCGGTGGGCTCGACCACCAGGACGTACTGCGGTGGACACTCGAGTACGACGACTTCGCCAGACTGCTGAGCAAGCCGGACGACAAGCGGGCGGCGGAGATCGAACGCCGCGCCTCCGAACTGGTACCGCGCTTCAAGGCTGACGACATCGTCTACAACATCGCCGTGTATCTCGACACCGTGGGCAAACCCGCTCGCCGCCCCGTCGCTCTCGACCCGCTGTGGATGACCCGGCCGGGTACGCCGGACATCACTGCAGCGGTGCGGAAGTGGCTGCTCACCAGCCCAGGGGAGGCGGATGCTCTGCGGGCCGTGCTGCGGGCGGGGACGACCGGCGACGGCACGGCGGCGGACCACGCCGAGGCGGAACTCGGGCTGCTCGCGCTCGACGGCACTCCGACCAGCGGGGACGCCGCGACCACGCGCGCGCTCATCCGGACGGTGGAGTCCGTGGCGGACGCGGTCATCCGCGCGTGCCTGTTCCTGCACGACCGGGTGTGGTCGCCCCGCAATGACCTCGACGACCTCACTCGCTCGGCGGTACATCTCGCCGTGCTGCGGCTGCTGCATGCCGTGGGTGCCTGGCCGCATGTTCTGACGCTGCACACCGGGAACATGAGACATCCGCTGCGGCAGGCGACCGCCTTGGCCGAGTTTCTCACCGGCCGATGGCAGGAGGAGCCGCCCACCTCCCCACTGCTGAACCCCACGGCGGTCCTGGCGTGGTTGGCGGTGCTGCCTGGGCAGTGCCGAAGGCCGGGCGTCGTCCGGAAGTCCGTGCTGTCCCGGCTGCGGGTGGTGGATCCGCAGCAGGAGCACCCGTGGGCGGCGACCCTGGAAGCACTGCCCGCCGGCTCCGACACCGATGCCGGTGCCTCTGTGGACGAAGCCGTGCGGCTGTCCGCCACGGCACTCGGCTCCGTGCTCGGCACCCTCCCCTCGGAGGTGCGTATCGCCCTCGAAACCGGTGCTCTGCTGCTGGACGAGCTGCGCCGCACCGACCCGACGGCTCTGCCCGGCGCACGGTACGCCCCGGCTCAGCTCCGTGCCCTCACCCTGCTCGACGCGGAGGGCACACGGGAATTGCTGGGCGGCGAACCTGGCGCCGCGGTCCAGGCGCTGGCCCTGGTTCACCGGGTCACCGGCGACGCCGCCGAGTCCCTGGCGGCGGGTTTGGCGCAGGAACCCCCGGACACGGGCTGGGCCCCCTACGCGCGCGATGTCCTGAGGCTGCACGAACTGGAGAACCGGCCGTGGAAGGAGGACACAGGCGCCGCCCTGGTCGATCTGGTGTGTACCGCGAGCGCCACCACAGCCGCGACGGCGCATCTCGTCCTGCTCGGCCCGTTGCGTGGTGTGGACCGTGACGACCGCGAGCACCGGGTCTCCGAACGCGGCGTGGGCGCATGGTGGGGGATGGCCGCGGCGCTGCGCACCGAGACACGGCCGCTCCGGCGCGGTCTGCTCCGCAAGGCCCTGTCGCAGTGGGACATCGACGAACCGGATGCCGTACGAGAGGCACTGCGCCGCGCGGCCGAGGAGCCGCACGGGCACCGGACCTGGCTCCTGACGCTGTTCAGCGTGCCGCGCTGGCGGCAGGGCGCCCAGCGGGTGCTCACGGAGTGGGTGGCCGAGGCCGACGACCTGGAGAGCGCGCTGGCCGCGCACCTCGCGGTGGCCCTGCAGCTCGGTGCCGGCCACGAGGTCGTACCGGAGCTGGTGGCCGCTGCGGCCGGCACCGCCGAACGGGTCGGGGCGTCGGCGTGCCGCCTGCCGGGGGAGGCCGGTGCCCCCTGGGCGATCGGACTGACCGCCCAGGTGGTGCAGGCGTGTACGGCCGCGCTGGCAGCCGGGCTGACCGGGGATGCGGCCGCAGAGGAAGCGATCCGGCAGCTGAGGGCCGGGGCCCTCCCGGTGGGGCGCACTGATCAGGAGCTGGCCGCCTTTGGGGCGATGGCCTACTTCCCGCTCGGTGCGCGCCCCGACATCGCGGCACCGTTCATCCCTGAGGATGTCGATGTGGACGCCATGACCAGCCTGCTGCTGGCATGGCTGCCCATGCTGCGTTCCCGCTGGGACGACGCGTCGCTGATCGAGATCCCGACCGTCTGCGCCGTGCTCAACATCCTGGTGGCGATGACCTCGCGCGACCCGTTGCCGTTCCTCGTGCGCGCGGAGCCCGCCCGCGTGCAGCCGTTGCTCAGCGCGCAGGTGCTTGACGGGAACGACCTGGCCGCGATGGCCGCGGTGTCATTGCTGGCGGCCCTGCGTCATGTCGACCTGGAACCCGCCGAGGGCCCGGGGCTCATGGACGTGGTGGAGACGGCGCTGCTACGGGACGCGCTGGTCGGCGAGGCGGCGCTGGACTGTGTACGGTCGCTGCGGCACGTGCGCGGCGGCTCGGTGGCCGGTGTGCTGCTCGACCGGGTCGCGGCCACCCGAAACGAGTCGGTGGCCCAAGGGCTGGCCGGGCTCGCCGTCGCCTACGCCCAGTCCCCCTCCTGCCCGTCCGCTGACCAGCGGAAGATCCGCTCGTCGCTCACCGACTCCCTGGCGGAGCACGGCTGGTGTCACGCGGTGCGCTTGGAAGGCTCCGGCTCGGCGGACGACCCCGTCGTCCCGGTGGTCGGCCCGGACCGCCGGAGCGAGGTGCGGCGGTGGCTGCGCAGAGGAGACTGACCGGCGCCGATCGCCGAGTACCAGCCGGTCACGCCGACTCGAGGCCCTGAGCGGCCTGCTGCTCTAAACCGTGGTCCACCGTGATCAGCGACAACGGATGGCTCGTCGTCGCATGGCGCCTGGGCCGTCGGACAGCTCCGGAGCGTCGTCGATGGGCTGCCCGTTGGCCAACGCACGGCGGTTCACATGAGAAGTTCTGGCGAGAGGGAGATCAAGAAGGAGAGATCGATGCCCCGAGTCATCCCGAGATGTGCACCGAGCTGTCGTCCTTGACGCCGGCCAGGAACGACGCCCAAGGGCTACCGCTGAACACGAGTATCGGGCCGTGGGGGAGCTTGCTGTCGCGGACGGGGACCATGCCGGGGTGGCCGTCGCCGACCTCCAGGCAGTTCGAGGCCCCGCCGTCGCTGTAGGAGGACTTGCGCCACACCGCGGTGGTGAGGTCAGGGGTTCGGTTCATGGTCTGTACTCCTCCAGAAGGCGCTTGATGAACGCCGTCGAGTCCGCCGGGCTCAGTGCCGCATCCCTGACGAGATCGTAGGACAAGCGGTAGGACAGGACCCTGTCCGGATCGTCGATCAACTGCCCGATCCCGTTGCCCTCCACGTAGGCGACAGGATCCCCGACGCGCTGCCACAACAGGATGAGGTCGCTGTTCATAAGGTCGTGCACACCGGCCGTGTAAGGCAGCACCTGAATTGCGACATTCGGCCGCTCCGCAGCGTCCACCAGGTGTGACAACTGGTCGGCCCAGACCTTCGGGTCGGGAACCGGCCGTCGTACCGCACCCTCGTCCAGAATCACCCGCACGCTCGGCGCAGACTGGCGATGGAGCAGCTCCTGCCGCCCCATCCGCGCGGCCACCTGTTCCTCGACGTCCTCACTGTTGCCTGCCGTTGTCTGCGCGCCGGACAACCCTGACAACACCGCTCGGGCGTAGTCCTCGGTCTGCAACAGCCCCGGTACGCGCAGTTGGAACATCCACATGATCTGCGCCGTCGCCTCAAGGTCCATGAACGCCTTGTACTTGTCCTTGATGACCTCCCTGCGGGCATCCCGCCATTCACGAACCAGCAGGTCACCGCACCCGTAGTAGCTGTCCAGGTCTTCCATGACCGCCCGCTTGGAGAGCCGCTCCCCCTTCTCCAGACGGCTCAGATAGCTCTTGTCGTACCCGGTGCCCTCGGCCAACTGCCCGAGCGACTTACCCGCCTGCTCGCGCAGGAACCTCAGCGTCCGGCCGAGGGCCACCCGCCCCGACTCCCGCTCCCCGTCAACCAATTCGCCCACGTCACCCCTCACCGTTGCCTGGAGCGCCAGGCAACACCTGGCCCCTTCCGCAGCGTACGGGTGACCAGTGACGATGAGGGCACGAACGGTAATCACCGCTCGTCAATCCCCTGCCCCGCCCTGAGAAGGGACGCTTCCGTGCGCCTGCGCATCGCTGAACTCTGCGAGTCGGCCCTGCTCCTCCTCGTGCGACTCCTGCTCCCCGCCCGAGGGCGTCACCGAGCCATCACGCCGGTGCGACGGGCCCCGGCCGTCCCCCACTCCCCGCCGCACACCCGCCGCCCCCTCCACGTGGAGCCCCTCGTGATGGACACCCCCCTCGTACGGCCGTACCTCCGCGCCCTGGAGGTCTCCGCATGAGGCTCCTGCCCTGGACCGGCACCGACGGCAAACCCTGCTACCTCAGCACCGACGACCCGCACAGCCTGCTCTCCCGGCTCGCCGACGACATCGAGGCGGCTCAACTCGCCTCCGCCCAACAGGTCCTCGCAGGCGCCGGCGCCGTACTGCGCGACCCCGAGGCCGGTGAACGCGCCGTGCGCTTCGCTTTGGTCAGGGCCTTGGAGTCACTGGGGGACGTGCTGCGGGTCGCGGTCAGCCGTGGGGATGGGGACGCCGGACAAAGCAGGACTTGACCCGCCACCAGCTGTCGATGTCCTGTCATACCCATCAGTAGCGCAAACGCGCGCCCCTGCTCTGGCATCTTCACTGCCGTCACAGAACCGCCAACAGGAGTGAGCGACCCCCATGCGTCTCATTCGTAAGTCAACTCTCAGAAAGTGCGGCGCTGTTGCCGCAACCACCGCCCTCGCCGTCACCGGTCTGCTGACCGGCGCGGGGACCGCTGCCGCCGGGCCCGCCGGGGCGACCAACATCCGGGGCGTGGATCCCGGGGACACCGACCGGATGATCGAACGGCTCTGCAGTCAGGAGACGAGCCTGACGGGCGTGTACGGCGCCCTGAACGTCGACACCGGTGAGTTCAAGACCCAGGACGAGTACCTGCGGGACGTCTTCGGGCTGTGGAAGCCCGCCGGGCCGTGGGAGCTGTTCCGCGGCTGGTGCGGGTACGCCGAGGCCTCGACCTGGTCCATCAAGGGTGACACCGTCCGCACGTCACGCTGGATCGGCAACAAGGGATCCGCCGACGACAAGGAGACCTTCGTCAGCAGCTACAGCACCAAGACGTTCGCGAAGAAGAGCGTCGGCGGCACCATCAGCCTCTCCCTCGCCAAGAGCATCTTCAGCGGAACCGTGGGCGGCAGCGCCGGGTACGAGTGGGGCTGGGAGAAGGAGTCCCGGTTCGAGACCCGCAGCGAGAAGACCATCCCGCCCTGCCGGCAGGTCGCCGTGACCTGGACGCCGTATCAGCGTGTCGTGCGCGTCAACCCCGTCTTCCACGTCGAGGACTACCAGTGGAACAAGGGCGACGGGGACCGGACCGTGCACAGCTGGCGTGGCCGGGGCTATCAGACCATCTACTCCTACGGGTATTACATCGACGGCATCTCCGACAAGCTCCTCCCCAGCGGCCAGCCCGACGGCCGTGAGGACAAGATCGAGGAGAAGCTCGACCCCAAGTCCTGCATCAAGTAGGGCGGATACCCCGGCAACCTTTCCGTGTGGGGCGGCGACTGATCAGCGGTCATTCCCCCACACGGAACGGATCGCCGTATGAGTGAGCCGCGTAGCACGTCCCGTCCCCGTCACCGCAGAAGCCGCACCGCCCTGGCGTTGGGCGTTCCCCTGGCCCTGACCGCCGCCGGCACCCTCGCCTACGGCACCGATCTCGGAGTCCTGGGCTCCACCGCCCAGGAGGCCTCCGCCGCGGTCCCGGCCTGGGCCTCCGCCACCGCAGACGGGTTCGCCTCCGTCAACTCGCTCGGGCAGAACGGGACGTACGGCGGCCGGGACGGCAAGACCGTCACGGTGAAGACGCAGGCCGAGCTGGAGAAGTACGCCACCGCCGCCGAGCCGTACGTCATCGTCGTCGCCGGGGCCATCAACATGAACCCGGCCGGCAAAGAGATCAAGGTCCGGTCCGACAAGACCATCGTGGGTCAGGGGACCTCCGGGCACATCGTCGGCGGCGGGTTCTTCCTCGGCCAGGGCGTGCACAACGTGATCATCCGGAACCTGACCATCCGGGACGCGTACCAGGGCATCTGGAACGACAAGGACCACGACTTCGACGCGATCCAGATGGACGGCGCCCATCACGTGTGGATCGACCACAACGACCTGCGCCACATGGCCGACGGGCTCATCGACGTCCGCAAGGACAGCACGAACGTCACCGTCTCCTGGAACAGGCTGAGCGACAACAACAAGACCTTCGGCATCGGCTGGACCGAGAACGTCAAGACCGACATCACGATCCACCACAACTGGATCCGCGAGACCGAGCAGCGCAACCCGTCCACCGACAACGCCGCCCACGCGCACCTCTACAACAACTTCCTGGAGGACGTCCCGGGCACGGACATCAAGTCGTCGTACGGCAACTACTCGCGCGGCAGGACCAAGATGGTCCTGGAGAACTCCCTCTTCAAGGGCATCAGGAACCCGGTCATCAAGGACAGCGGCGCCGCCGTCGTCCAGCGCGGCAACTCCTTCTCCGGCACCAGCGGGCGCAACGAGAGCGGCGGGACCGCCTTCGACCCGAAGGCCTACTACCCGTACACCCTCGACAAGGCCGCCGACCTCCCGTCGGTCCTCAAGGCCGGTGCCGGGCCCCGCGCCTCCATCGGGACGACCGCCTCCGCCAAGAGCACGACCGCCTCCGCCAAGGCCGCGGCCGCGACCACCCTCACCGTCGCCAAGGACGGCAGCGGCCAGTACCGCACCGTGCAGGCCGCCGTGGACGCCGTACCGGCGAACAACCGCTCGCGGGTCGTGATCGCGGTCAAGCCGGGCACGTACCGGGAGCTGGTGAAGGTGCCGTCCAACAAGCCGCACGTCACCATCCAGGGCACCGGCGGCAGCCGCAAGGACACGACGATCGTCTACAACAACGCCTCCGGTACGCCGAAGCCCGGCGGCGGCACGTACGGCACCTCCGGCAGCGCCACCGTCGCCGTCCAGGCCGACGACTTCCAGGCCCGGAACCTGACCATCTCCAACGACTTCGACGAGGCGAGGAACCAGAGCCTGAACGGCCACCAGGCCGTCGCCCTGCGGACCGCCGCCGACAGGGTGTTCCTGGACGGGGTCATCGTCAGCGGCGACCAGGACACGCTGCTGCTCGACACCGCGTCGAAGGACCGGCTGGGCCGGGTCTACGTCCGCAACTCCTACGTCATCGGCAACGTCGACTTCATCTTCGGGCGGGCCACGGCCGTCATCGACAGGTCCGTCATCACGCTGAAGAAGCGCTGGAACGGCACCTCGGCCGGCTACATCACCGCCCCCAGCACCGCCGCGAACCGCAAGGGCATCCTGATCGCCAACTCCACGGTGAACGGCGATGTCTCGAACGGCAGCTTCTACCTCGGGCGGCCCTGGCACGCGGGCGGTGACGCCTCGCTCGACCCGCAGACCACGGTCCGCAACACCAACCTCAGCGCCGCGATCAAGTCCACGCCGTGGACCGACATGAGCGGCTTCTCGTGGAAGGACGACCGGTTCGCCGAGTACGGCAACTACGGCGCCGGTGCGGGCCCGGCGAGCACCAACCGGCCGCACCTGAGCGACGCGCAGGCCGCGAACCAGGAGGTCGGGGACTGGCTCGCGGGCTGGACGCCTTCGGCGTCCTGAAGGCTCCCTCCCGGGTCCGGCTGACGAGCGGCGCCGGACCCGGGAGGGCCACCATGCCGATGCCGGGCGGGGATAGTGAAAAGACCCCTTAGGGGTCCTTTCCGCCTCCGGTCCGGCTGTCCTCCGATGAGCGGGCCCCACCCGGCTACGAACCCAAGGTCAGCCCCGTCCCCGCCACCCGCACCCGGATGCCGTCCTCTTCCACGCGCACATCCCGCAGCCGCACCTCTCCCTGCTCGGGCTCCGGCAGTTCGAACGCCAGGGACAGCCGGTCGGCCAGGACCGGGCGGGTCAGGCCGGACAGGGAGTCGAGGAGGTCGGGGTCCAGGCCGAGGCGGCGGAGCACCTGGGGGTTGTCCAGGGCCAGGTCGATGAGGTTGAGGCGCTGGGCCTGGCGGGCGAAGCGCGGGGTGCCGGTCAGCTCGGTGAGCTTGCCGTCGTCGGCCAAGGCCTCGCGTGCGGTCGCCTCGGGCACGCCCATCCGCCGCACGATGGCCGGGACCGACAGCAGCGCCTTGGCCTTGCGGGTCTCCCGGGCGAGGTCGGCGGTCCCCTTGGCCGTCAGGTGCAGGCCCTCCGAGGCGCGGGTGCCCGGGCGGTAGGTGGCCAGGTCGCCGATGTCCAGGCGCATGTTGCCGATCTCGGTGGCGATGCCCCGCTCGCCCTGCCGATGGATCCGTGCCTCGGCACGCACCCGGAGGTCGTGCCCGGCGACCGGCAGGGTGCCGTCGGCCCGGACCCGGTCGCGGCCCTCGCCGGTGAAGGTCACCTGGGAGGCGCCGAGTTCGCGGTTGAGGTCGGCGAAGGAGAGCTGAACCTCCCCGTCGAAGCGGGGGATGTGGGCGCCGCGCACGGACGTGAGCCCGTCGGCGTCCAGCCGGATGTCGTGGGCCGTGGCCGACACCTTCGCCAGGGAGACGCGGTCGGCGGCGACATCGGGGACCGTCACCTTGACCGAGTCCAGCCGCTTGTCGGCGAGTTGGGTGAGGAAGGGGAAGCCGCCGATGTCCACCTCGGGCGCGGCGGCCAGGTCGAGCCGGTCCTTGAGGGTGTCCGCGGCCCGGTGCTCGGCGTACAGCACGGCCCAGCGGTCGCCGAGGGCGACGAAGGCGCAGAGGACGACGAGTCCCACGACCGCCTTCATCGCCGACGGCAGTCCGGCAAAACGATTCTTCCGGCGGCGCCGGCCGCCGCGGCGGTGGTCGGGCGGCGCCCAGGCGCCCTCGGCGCCCTGATCACGTTCCTCGGGGAGGAACTCCTCCAGAGGGGTCTCCTCCAGAGGCCCGTCGTCGAGGGCACCGAGTTCCTCGTACGGGTTCGGACGGGGATGCGCAACTGCGTGGTGGGGGGTACGCATCGATCCATCCGATCATGCGTACCGCCCCCTGCCGCAACTCGAACCCCGGGTATGCGACTTACTTCACGACGGTGATGCGGTCCGCCTTCGGCGGCGCCAGCGGGCTGGACGCCGAGGAGTTGGCCGTCAGGTACTGCTCCAGCGCGGCCAGGTCGTCGGCGCCGACGACGTCGTTCGTACCCTGGCCGAGCGTCGGGAAGCCGTCGCCGCCGCCCGCGAGGAAGCTGTTCGTCGCGACGCGGTAGGTGGCCGCCGGGTCGATGGCCGCGCCGTTCAGCTTGATCGAGTCCGTGACCACACGGTCGGCGCCGGACTGGGTGAGGTCCAGCGTGTAGGTGAGGCCGGACGACACCTGGAGGACCTTGGGCGACGCCGCGTTCGAGCCGGTCACCTGCTCCTTGAGCACCTGGATCAGCTGCGCGCCCGTGAAGTCCTGCAGGTTCACGGTGTTGGCGAAGGGCTGGACCGTGAAGCCCTCGGCGTAGGTCACGACACCGTCGCCCTCACCGGCCTTGGCCGCGTACGTCATCGGCGCCCGGATACCGCCCGGGTTCATCAGCGCCAGGTCCGTCTCCGGGTCCAGCTGCTTGCCGTGCGCGAGCTGGGCGTCGGCGATGAGGTCGCCGAGCGGGGACTCCGTACCGGTGTTGACGATGTCGCCGGAGATGTGGCCGATCGCGCGGTTGCCGATGGGCGCGGCCAGGGTGTTCCACTTGCTGATCAGCTCGGTCATGTCGGGCGCCTTGGGGACGTCCCGGGTGACCACGCGGTTCGCCGACTTCACCGCCGTACGGGCGATGTCACCGGTCCGCCGGTCGTACGTCAGCGTGGTGTCGGTGTAGAGGCGGCCGAAGGAGGCGGCCGAGGTGACCATGCGGGGCTTGCCCGCCGGGTCGTCGATGCTGCACACGTACGCGCTGTGGGTGTGGCCGGTGACCAGCGCGTCCACCTGCGACGTGACGTTCTTGGCGATGTCGACGATCGGGCCGGAGATGCCGTCGCCCGCGCCCGGGGCGTCACAGTCGTAGTTGTACGACGTCGACGCCGGGAAGCCGCCCTCGTGGATGAGCGCGACGATCGACTTCACGCCCTGCCTCTGGAGCACCCTGGCGTACTTGTTGATCGTCTCGACCTCGTCCTTGAAGGAGAGGCCCTTGACGCCCTCGGCGGAGACGATGTCCGGGGTGCCCTCCAGGGTCACGCCGATGAAGCCGACCTTGACGCCCTTCTTCTTCCACACCCAGTAGGGCTTGAGGATCGGCCTCTTCGTCTTCTCGTCGAGGACGTTGGCGGCCAGGTAGGGGAAGTCGGCGCCCTGGAACTTCTCGTCCGTGTAGCAGCCGTCCTTCGGATGGCAGCCGCCGTTCTGCAGGCGGGCCAGCTCCTTGGCGCCCTCGTCGAACTCGTGGTTGCCGACGGAGGTGACGTCGAGGTCGAGCTTGTTCAGCGCCTCGATGGTGGGCTCGTCGTGGAAGAGGCCGGAGATCAGCGGGGAGGCACCGACCATGTCGCCGCCGGCGGCGGTGATGGAGTACTTCTCGCCCTTGCGGGCCTGCCGCAGGTGCGTGGCGAGGTACTCGACGCCACCCGCGTCGATGGTCTTCGTGGTGCCGTCGTGCTGGTGCTCGGTGACGCGGCCGGACGAGCCCGCCGGCGGCTCCAGGTTGCCGTGCAGGTCGTTGAAGGACAGCAGCTGCACGTCCTGGTAGCGGCCGGGCCAGTGCCCGCCCTTGCGGTGGTCCTCCCCGGCGGTCGCCGCACCCGGCAGCGCCGCCGCGGCCAGCGCGCCGACGGTGACGACACCGGCGGCGAGAGCGAGGACACGGTGGGTACGACGTCTCCGACGCTCCTGATGCGCCGGTGAAGTGGCTGGCATACGCCCCCCTGTTGGGTCTGCTGGGACAGTGATGTCGTCCGGCGCAGCCTAGAGTCAACGCGCGTAGCGCGACAGGCCTTTCCGGGTTACGACCTGGTTGCTTCTTTGCCGCCGATTTGCCGGTGGCGCCCCGTACCCTCGTACGCATGACCAGCGACGACACCGTACGGCCCGGCCGCCCCCGCTCGATCGAGACCCTTGCCGCGCTCTCCGCGGAGCAGACCGAGGCCGTGTTCGGGCTGCTCGACGAGGCGGCCCGGACCGACGGGCAGCAGGCGGTGTCCGAACAGGGGCGGTTGCAGTTGCAGCACTTCAGGGCGTCGCGAAGCGACTCCGTCGAGGGCGGTGGTGGGAGCCGGGCGGGCGGGGAGCGGGAGGGCGTGTCCCATCTGCTGCTCACCACCGGCGGGGAACTCGTCGGTTATGCCCAGCTGGAGGACACGGACGAGGTGGAGCCGCCGGCCGCCGAGCTGGTCGTGCACCCCGGGCACCGCGGGCAGGGGCACGGGCGGGCGCTCGGCTCGGCGCTGCTGGCGGCGTCGGGGAAGCGGCTGCGGGTGTGGGCGCACGGCGGGCACTCCGCCGCCCGGCACCTCGCGCAGGTCCTGGGTCTGACGCTGTTCCGTGAACTGCGCCAGATGCGGCGGCCGTTGACCGACTTCGACGCGCCCGAGCCCGCGCTGCCCGAGGGCGTCACCGTCCGCCCCTTCGTCCCCGGCCAGGACGACGCGGCCTGGCTCGCGGTGAACGCCGCCGCCTTTGCCCACCACCCCGAACAGGGCTCCCTCACCCAGCGCGACCTCGACGACCGCAAGGCCGAGCCGTGGTTCGACCCCGCCGGTTTCTTCCTCGCCTTCCGCGGCGACGAACTCGTCGGCTTCCACTGGACCAAGGTCCACGCCCAGGAGGGCCTGGGCGAGGTGTACGTCCTCGGGGTCGGACCGGGCGCGCAGGGCGGCGGCCTCGGCAAGGCCCTCACCACGATCGGGCTCCGGCATCTGGCGGGGCAGGGACTGCCGACCGCGATGCTGTACGTCGACGCCGACAACAAGGCGGCGGTGTCGGTGTACGAGCGGCTGGGCTTCGTGACGCACGAGGTGGACCTGATGTACCGGACGGAGACCTGAGGGGCCCGATCCGCCCGCGGGACGGGCGTGCGAGGATCCCCGCGTGAGTGACCTGCGCGTACGCCCCGCCACCGAGGCCGACCTGGCCGCCCTGGTCCGCCTCCGCGACGCCGCGGCCCGCTGGATGCTGGCCCGCGGCGTCACCGGGCAGTGGCGGCCCGGGGAGCTGGGCGAGGGCCACTTCCGCCGGGTCATGGCCCACGGCGAGGTCTGGCTGGCGGAGGCCGGCGGGAGCCTGGCCGGTGCCTGGGAGCTGTGGTGGGAGGACGAGGACGCCTGGGGCCCGCAGCCGCCCGTCGCCGGGTACGTGCACCGGCTCATGGTGGACCGCGGCACCGCGGCGCCCGGGACGGGGCGGCTGCTGCTGAGCGCGGCGGAAAACCGGGTGGCCTCGGCGGGGCGGACGACGGTGCGCCTGGACTGCCTGGCCGGCAACGCGCAGCTCAACGCCTACTACCAGGACGCCGGTTACCGCGTCGTGGGCCGCAAGGAGGGCAAGCCGCAGCCGGGCGGGCCGCCCAAGTCCTTCACTCTGCTGGAGAAGCGGCTCGGGTAGGCGCGGGGCCCGCGGGGTCCGCGGGCGCCGCAGGGTCCGCGGGGGCCGCAGGGTCCGCGGGGGCCGCAGGGTCCGCGGGGGCCGCAGGGTCCGCGGGGGCCGCGGGGGCCGCGGGTTTCGCGGGTTTCGCCCACGACGGCCGCCAGGTCTCGCCCTCCGGCGGCCGCGGGCGGGTCGCGACCAGGTAGTCGCGCAGCGCGGTCAGGCCGGGATGCGGGTTGTCCGTGCGCCGGAGCAGGGAGTGCGGGTAGACCGGGGTCGGGTCCCGCAGCGGGACGAGCCGCAGGTCGTGGGCGACCGGCCAGACGTACGGGGTCCGTTCGCTGAGGAAGGTCGCCACGGTGGGGGAACCGGCGATCGTGTCGAGGAGCGCCTCGAGGCCGAAGTTGGGCCCGATGGTGTCGATGGCCGGCCCGAACTCGGCGGCGAGTTCCTCGTAGTAGGCGTGCCACTCGGTGCCCGGCGCGTTGCCCGGCATCCAGATCCGGTGCCCGGCGAGCTGCGCGGGCGTCACGTAGGGGGCCCGGGCGAACGCGTGGCCGGGGCCGACGCACAGCCGTAGCTGCTCGTCGAGGCACGGCAGGGCCGTGATGCCGTCGGGGAGCCGGTGCCCGGGCATGGTGACGGCACGGAAGGTGGCGTCGACGGACCCGTCCCGTACGGCGGCCATGGCCGTGTCCGCGTCGAACAGCGTGACGACGTCCAGCGCGATCTCCGGGTGCGCCCGGTGGAAGTCCCGTACCAGCCCGCCGGGGGCGGCTCGGCGTCCCACGACGTCCACCCGCAGCGCGCGGTCCCCGGGCCGCACGGCGGCGACGGCCCGCTCCTCCGCCTGGAGCAGGACCCGGGCGTGCGGCAGCAGCGCCTGCCCGTCGATGGTGAGCTCCGCGCCGCGCGGCGTACGGACCAGCAGCCGTACGCCGAGGTCCTTCTCCAGCGCGGCGATCCGCTTGGACACGGCCTGCTGGGTGAGGGCCAGATCCACGGCGGCCTTCTGGAACTGCCCGGAGTCGGCGATCGCGACGAAGGCCCGTACGGCTTTGAGGTCCACGAGGGGGAGCCTAGCCGCACAACAGGTGGTTGTCGGACGTCCCGACGGTGCCGGATCTCAGGGCCTGACTAGCCCGACTGCCACAACTACTCGATGTACCCGGCACCCGCTAGAGCCGGGCCCGCCGCCGCACCGGCTCCACCGCACTCACCACTCCCAGGATCACGGCCCCGGCCAGCACCACGGCCCACCGGTCGTGGGCCGCCGCCCACCGCTCGTCCTGCACCGGCACGAACAGGGCCCAGCGGCGGGGCCAGAACAGCATGGCCAGGACGGCTGTGGTCAACAGCCCGCCCGCGACCGGCAGTCCGGGCCGGGCCACCTCGCTGAAGCGCACTGCGGCCGCCGCGCCGGTCACCGCCAGGACGAAGGCGGCCCCGGCCTCCAGCGTGATGTCACCGACCGGGGGCCGCACGCGCGGCGGCACGAGCAGCAGGGCCACCGTCCACCAGGCCGCCGCGGCCGGAACGGCCAGGGCGACGCGCAGGGCGACACGGACCGGACGCGGCGTCGGCACGGCGGCCGTGGTGTGCCGGGCCGGGTCGTCCAGGAGGAAGGCCAGGCCCACCGCGAAGGCGAGGATCGCGGCCCGCAGCAGGTACAGGGAGAGCCCTTCCGCGCTCTCGCCGGTCCGGGTCAGCGCGGCGAGCAGCAGTCCCGTTCCGCCTGCCGCGGCGACCGCGCCCCAGGGCAGCGTCCGGTGGACGGCGAGCACCAGTTCCCGCGTCAGTCGAAGCACTTGTCCTCCCCCTCGGGTGCGGGGACGCCCAGCAGCCCGGCGGCCCGGGCCGCGGTGATCTTCGGTGTGGTGAGTTCGTCCCACCGGTCCTTGACCCGCGCACCGGCCTCACCGCGGGGCAGGGCGAGCAGCGCGCGCAACACCTCGGTCTGCGCCTCGGTCATGTACAGCCCGTTGGTGGGCTGGAGCACCACGGCGGAGCCGGTGACGCTGTCGTCGAGCCGGACGCGGCGCAGCGCGCCGAGAGGGTCGGACTCCCAGCCCACGGCCAGCCACATGAGGGGCACGATGCGGCCGTCGCAGATCGAGGTCGCGGCCTCCTCGTCGCCCGCGATCAGCACACCGGCCACGGCGGCCGAGAACTCGGGGGCGCGGTTGCCGCCCCACCGGGTGCCCACCGTCACCTCGTGCGGGCGCTTCAGCGGATCCAGAGCGGAGTCACTGGAGAGGCCGTAGCGCGCCTCGACCCGTTGCCGTACGACGACGCCCTGCTCGCGGGCGCTGCCCCCGGCCAGGGACCGGACGCGTTCCACCACCGTGGCCCAGTCGCCGACCCGCGGCCCCCACTCGGAGAACGCGCAGTACATCGACCCGTCCCGCCGGGCGCAGGACTGCACCTGCTCGGGGTGCACCGTGGCGCGTTCGCGCGCCTTGACCAACTCGGGGGACTCGCCCGCCGACTGGGCCACTCCGCCCACCACAGTCATGGCCAGCGCCCCGGCGGCACTGGCGAGGACGACCGGCTTGCGGCCGCCGGCCACGAGCACCGCCAGCAGCCCGAGGCTGAGCGCCAGCCCGGCCAGGTACAGGGCGTGCCAGGCGGCGGGCCGGCCCATCAGGTCGGAGGGCAGGGTGTTGCTGGTCCCCTCGCCGACGGCCGGCATGAGCCACTGCTCCCAGCCGTCCCCCGTTCCCGCACCGGAGAGGAACATGAACGCGAACAGGCAGAACACGATCATCAGCGGGGCGGCCAGAGCCGACCTCACCAGAGCGGCCGCCAGCAGCCCGAGCAGCCCGCACAACAGCACCGTCAGGGGACCCACGAGCAGCTCGCCCACCGAGCCGTGCCCGATCGCACCGGGGCGGAGCGCCTCCCGGCCGAACTGCCCGGCCACGCACACGGCGGTGAGCAGGGCCGCGGCCACGACCGACAGCGCGTGGGCGACCGTCCGGCGCCACGGCGGGAGCACCAGCACGGCGAAGTGCCGATCCGTGCCGTGCCGTCGGGAGCGCAGCGCGGCGTGGTTGGCGGACAGCAGGACCGCGAGGCCGACCAGCATGGGAGCGCTCTGGGTGGCGCGGTCGGCGTCCTGGAGTGCCGGGTAGCCGCCCCAGTCCCTGCCGGCGCGCCACACGGTCCAGCCGAGGTACAGGGCGAAGGCGAGGAGCACCGGAATCCGGGTCAGCAGCCGGCGTGACTCGAACAGGGCCAGGGCGAACACGGCCTTCCAGAGCCCGCCCGGCTCGTCCCGCGTCCCGGACACGAGCGGCTTCTCCACCACGGCGGTCATGCGGCCACCTCCGCTCCGGTGCTGTCGAGCGTGAGCAGGTAGCCGTCCTCCAGGGTGGGTTCCAGCAGCTCGGCGCCGGGCGGCGGGTCCCCCACGTTCCGGAAGGTCCCGGTCCCGGTGCGCCACCCCGCCTTGGCGGCCGGGTCCCGCTCGGTGCTGCTCCACACGCGCCCCGCGGCCCGCGCGGTCAGCTCGGCCGGAGTGCCCTCGAACCGCACCTGCCCGCCGGCCAAGACCACCACGCGGTGGCAGAGCATCGCCACGTCCTCCGTCTGATGGGTGGACAACAGCACCGTCCGCCCCTCCCCGGCTCCGGCGATCAACTCCCGGAACCGCATGCGCTGTTCGGGGTCCAGCCCCACGGTCGGCTCGTCCAGGACCAGGAACCCGGGGTCACCGACCAGGGCGGCCCCGAGGGCGACTCGCTGCCGCATTCCCCCGGACAGCTTGCGGATCCGCTTGCCCCGCACCTCCGCCAGGCCGACCTCGTCGAGCACCCGCCGTACCTCCCGGTGCCGGGCGCCCCGGCCGGTCATCTCCTTCAGGATCGCCACGTAGTCGACGAACTCGAAGGCGGTGAAGTCCGGGTGGAAGCCCGGCGTCTGCGGCAGATAGCCCAGCCGGCGCCGCACTTCCTGCCGGCCGCGGGCGGTGCCCGGGTCGTGCCCGAGCACGGTGAAGGCCCCCCGGTCGGCGGGCAGGGCCGTGGCGAGCACCCGCAGCAGCGTGGTCTTGCCGGCGCCGTTGGGGCCGAGCAGCCCGGTGACACCGGCGGTCAGCCGCAGCGACACGTCGTCGAGGGCGTGGGTGCCGCCGTAGCGGAGGCTGAGCCCGGAGGCGGACACGGTCGGAGTCATACGGCACGTCCCTGGAAGAGGTCGAATCGGTCACGGAGGAGGAAGAGCAGCCCGGCGGCGAGCGCGGCGACCAGCGCCGCCACGCCCTGCCCGGCGGCGGTGAACGGCGCGAGCGGCACCTCGGGCCCCGCCCGCAGCGCCTCGGCCAGCACCAGCAGCCCGGCCCAGGCCCCGCCGACCAGCGACGGCGCGAGCACCGGCCCCAGCCGGGGCGTCAGCGCCAGCCCGGTCGCGGTGAGCGCGAGCGAGGGCAGCAGCCAGGCCAGCGCCCGCAGCCCGTACGCGGGCAGCGCGAGCGTCGCCAGCCCGTTCAGCCCGAGCACCACACCCAGCACGGCCACCGTCCGGATCATCAGCAGCCGGAACCCGTGCATCGGGGCGACCACGGCCATCTCGTACGTGGGATCCAGCGCGGGCCCGTACGACAGCGCCACCCCCGCCAGCGGCAGCAGCGGCGCGAGAGCGAGGAACAGCATGGGGAACTCCCCGTTCCGCACGGCGTGCCCGGCCCCGACGCTCAGCAGCAGCACGACGACGACGGCCCCCAGCCAGGACCGCCGCAGCACCGGCGCCGCCGCCAGCAGCCGGGCGGTGTGCCCGGCCACCCCGACCCGCACGAGCAGCCCCTCCAGCACTCCCGTCCGGGGCGCGTCGAGTTCGGCGTCGAGCCGCTCCCAGCCCGCGTCGAGCACGGCGGGGTCACTCACCTCGGCGAGCACACCCCGGCACCGGGCGCAGGCGGTCAGGTGCGCGTCGGCGGACCACACGGCGGGTGCCGCCAGCTCCGCCCGCGCGTATGCGCGCAGGTCCTCTTCAGGCACGTGCCAGCTCATGAGGTCACCTCCGGCCGCCGCGTGCGGGCGGGCCGCAGCCGTTTCCGAACGTCCCAGCTCATGCCAACGCCTCCCGCAGCTGCTTGCGGGCCCGCATCGCCCGCGTCTTGACCGTCCCCGGCGGAATCCCCAGCAGTACGGCCGCCTCGCGGGTCGTCAGCCCGTCGATGACCGTCACCTGCAGCACCGCCCGCAACTCCGGCGACAGCCGGACCAGCGCCCCGGCGAGGTCCCCGTGCTCCACTCCCGCGAGCACGCGCTCCTCCGCCGACACCTCGTCGCGGTGCCGGAGCCGCGCCAGGGCCTGCCGCAGCCGCCCCCGCGCCCCGTCGCCCCGCAGGGCGTCCACCAGCCGCCGCGACCCGATGCGCCACAGCCACCCGGCCGCGTCCGCGGAGTGGCCCTCCCGGTAGCGGGCCGTGCCCCGCCACACCGCGAGGAAGGTCTCCTGGACGACGTCGTCGACGACGCCCACGTCGGCGCACCGCCCCCGCAGCCGGGCCCGGAGCCACGGCGCGTGCCGCCGGTACAGCTCTTCGAAGGCTCGCCGGTCGGCGTCCGCGGCGATGGCCCGCAGCAGCTCCCCGTCGCTTCTCGTCTCGCTCACGTCTCCTCATCGGACGGCCCGGCTCGAACGGTTCACGCGAGCGGGCTTGACTTCCCGGGCCCCTTCCATCACCTTTCACTACTCAATTAGCGGGCGGCGCGCTCGTCGGACGTGAGCTGGAGGACGGCACCGCCCGGCTGGCCTGGACCCAGTCGGTCACCCCGGCCCACTGGCTGGCCGCCAAGCTGGCCGTCCCGGCCCTGCTGCTGGTGCCGGGCACGCTCGCGATCACCCTGCTGCACCGCGCGCTGTGGTCGTCGGACGGCCGCCTCATGGTCGTCATGGGCTGGCACGAGTGGCACGACGACAGCGTCTTCGAGGCCAACGGCACCCTCGCCACCGCCTACACCCTGGCCGCCCTGGCCCTCGGCGTCCTGGCCGGCGTGCTGCTGCGCCGCGCGCTGCCCGCTCTCGGCGTGGCGGTCCTGGCCGTGTCGTCCCTGGTCCACGTGCTGGACGAGGCGCGCCCTCACCTGTGGCCGCTGAAGCCCGGGACGCCCGTGCTGATGCACGAGCACCCGGCCTCCCACTTCTGGCCCCTGCAGCTCGTGGAGACCGGCATCGTGCTGGCCGTCGCCGCCCTGACGACAACAGCCGCGTTCGTCCTGCTGCGGCGCCGCACGGGAGCCGCCGTATGACCGCCCTCGGCACGGCGGCCACGCCCGGCACCCGCCCCGGCTCACGCCCGGGCGGCCTGCTCCGCGAGGTCACGCGGACGCACCGCACGGCCCTCGTCCTGTCACTGGTGGCCCTGCAGCACGTGGAGACCGGCCTGCTCCTGGCCGCGGCCGCCACCGCGACGGCCACCGCCTTCCTGCTCCCGACCCGCCGCCTGCCCTGAACCCGGTCCGCGCGTCCGTCCACGGGGGGATGGACGCGCGGACCGTCGCACGCCGATCCCGGAATTCTCCACAGCCTGTGGACGGCCACCGGTCCGCGGCGAGGCCCCTCCGCACCCCCGCGAGCCGCCCCCCGCTATCCCGCACGCCATGTCTCCGTAACCTTTGATTCAGACGAGCTTGCGACGCTCGGCCAATGAATCCCGTTGTGCCCGAGCCTTCGCCTCCGCCAGAGGGGCCCGCGGGGAACGGGAGCACTCATGTGACACCCCCGCTCCCTCCCGCGCTTTCCGACGCGCCCGTGATGCTCGCGGCGCGAAAGAATGGGTCCATGAGCCAGCCGAACACCCAGGCACAGGTCCAGCACGCGCAGCCCTCCGTGGGCTCCATAGCAGCCCACCGCCCGCACACCATCGCGGCGGCCGTCTCCGACCTCGAACCCGACATCGACGCCGACCTCGACGCGTACGAGGAGTCGCCGTACGACGGACCCCAGCTGCCGCAGGGCCGATTCCTCGACCGGGAGCGCAGCTGGCTCGCGTTCAACGAGCGCGTGCTCGAACTCGCCGAGGACCCGAACACGCCCCTGCTGGAGCGGGCCAACTTCCTCGCGATCTTCGCCAGCAACCTGGACGAGTTCTTCATGGTCCGGGTCGCCGGCCTGAAGCGCCGCATCGCCACCGGCGTGGCCACCCGCTCCGCCTCCGGCCTCCAGCCGCGCGAGGTGCTCGAGATGATCTGGGCCCGCTCCCGCGAGCTCATGGCCCGGCACGCCGCCTGCTACCACGAGGACGTCGCCCCCGCACTCGCGGAGGAGGGCATCCACCTGGTCCGCTGGAACGAGCTGCAGGAGAAGGAGCAGGCCCGCCTGTTCACCCTGTTCCGGCACCAGATCTTCCCCGTCCTGACCCCGCTCGCGGTCGACCCGGCGCACCCCTTCCCGTACATCTCCGGCCTGTCCCTGAACCTGGCCGTCGTCGTGCGGAACCCGGTCACGGGCCACAAGCACTTCGCCCGCGTCAAGGTGCCGCCGCTGCTGTCCCGGTTCCTGGAGAGCTCCCCGGGCCGCTACGTCCCCATCGAGGACGTCATCGCCGCCCACCTGGAGGAGCTGTTCCCGGGCATGGAGGTGCTGGAGCACCACGCCTTCCGCCTCACCAGGAACGAGGACCTGGAGGTCGAGGAGGACGACGCCGAGAACCTGCTCCAGGCCCTGGAGAAGGAGCTCATGCGGCGCCGCTTCGGCCCGCCGGTGCGCCTGGAGGTCGAGGAGTCCATCGACCGCGAGGTCCTGGACCTGCTGGTGCGCGAGCTGAAGATCGGCGAGGCCGAGGTCTACCCGCTGCCGGGCCCGCTGGACCTCACGGGCCTGTTCCGGATCGCCTCCCTGGACCGGCCCGAGCTGAAGTACCGCAAGTTCGTCGCCGGCACCCACCGCGACCTCGCCGAGGTCGAGTCGGCGTCCGCGCCGGACATCTTCGCCGCCCTGCGCGAGCGGGACGTCCTGCTGCACCACCCGTACGACTCGTTCTCCACCTCCGTCCAGGCCTTCCTGGAGCAGGCCGCCGGTGACCCGGCCGTCCTCGCCATCAAGCAGACCCTGTACCGGACCTCGGGCGACTCCCCGATAGTCGACGCGCTCATCGAGGCCGCCGAGTCCGGCAAGCAGGTCCTGGTCCTGGTCGAGATCAAGGCCCGCTTCGACGAGCACGCCAACATCAAGTGGGCCCGCAAGCTGGAGGAGGCCGGCTGCCACGTGGTCTACGGCCTGGTCGGCCTGAAGACCCACTGCAAGCTGTCGCTGGTGGTCCGCCAGGAGGGCGAGACGCTCCGCCGCTACAGCCACGTCGGCACCGGCAACTACCACCCGAAGACGGCCCGCCTCTACGAGGACCTCGGCCTGCTCACGGCCGACCCCCAGGTCGGCGCGGACCTCTCGGACCTCTTCAACCGCCTGTCCGGCTACTCCCGCCGCGAGACCTACCGCCGCCTCCTCGTGGCGCCCAAGTCGCTGCGCGACGGTCTGGTCTCGCGGATCACCAAGGAGATCCAGCACCACCGCGCCGGACGGCCGGCGTACGTCCGCATCAAGGTCAACTCGATGGTCGACGAGGCGATCATCGACGCCTGCTACCGCGCGTCCCAGGCGGGCGTGCCGGTGGACGTGTGGGTGCGCGGCATCTGCGCGCTGCGCCCGGGCGTCGCGGGCCTGTCGGAGAACATCCGGGTCCGTTCGATCCTCGGCCGCTTCCTGGAGCACTCGCGGGTGTTCGCCTTCGGCAACGGCGGTGAACCCGAGCTGTGGTTCGGCAGCGCCGACATGATGCACCGCAACCTCGACCGCCGGATAGAGGCGCTGGTCCGGGTGACCGACCCGGCCCACCGGGCGGCCCTGAACCGGCTGCTGGAGACCGGCATGTCCGACTCCACCGCCTCCTGGCACCTCGGCCCGGACGGCGACTGGACCCGGCATGCGACCGACGCGGACGGCCAGCCCCTGCGCAACGTCCAGGAGATGCTCATAGACGCCCGGAGGCGCCGGCGTGGCAAAGCAACACCTTGACCCGACGGATCCCCGGTCCGGGCACGCCGGGCCCGCTCCCACCGGGGACGTCCTCGCGGGCTATCTGCGGACCCAGGCCACGGAGTTCCTCCGAGCGCTGCGCCTGCACCGGGAGACGGGGTCGGGGGCGAGCGGCTCGGAGGGGTCCGCCGAAGCGGCCCGCGCCCTGCGCCGCTCGGCCCGCCGCATCAGCGCCGGCCTGCACACCTTCCAGTCCCTCCTCGACACCGACTGGTGCGAGAACATGCGCCCGGAACTGGCGTGGGTGTCGGGCACGCTGGCCATGGAACACGCGTACACGGCCCGCCTGGAACGCCTGCTGACGGCCCTGCACCGCTTGTCGGGCTCCACGGCGTTCCCCTCCCAGGCGACCGCCCCGGCCGCGGGCGGTCGCGCCACCGGGGCGGCCTCGGCACCGGAACGCGGCAACCTGACCGTGGGAGCGGCGAAAGCCGGCGCTCTCCTCGACCGCCAGCTCACCCTCGCCCGCACCCGGGCCCACTCCACGACCCTGCAAGCCCTCGGTTCCAGCCGCTTCCACGCCGTCGCGGACAAGGTCGCCGTCCTGGCCAGCGAGGTCCCCCTCGCCACCACCGCCGCCGAAACCGACCTCCGCCCCCTCGCCGCCGCCGCCCAGGACCGCCTCGGCGACGCCGTGACCGCCCTCCCCCTCGTCACCGCGGGACACCCGTACAACGCCGCGGCCCTGGTCCACGGACTGGCCCCGGACACCCATACGCACCCGCAGGACGCCCCGTGGCACCAGGTCCGCCTGCTGCTGCGCCTGCACCGCTATGCCCGCGAAGCCGTCAGCGGCCCCAAGGGCAACGCCGTCGTCGACCTGCGCCTGCTCTCCGCCGGCCAGGCCCTGAACCGGCACCGCGACGCCTCGGAGGCGGCGGCCGCGGCGGCCCAGGCTGCCCGTACCCCCCGGATCGCCCCGGCCACGGCCTACGCCCTCGGGGTGCTCCACGCCGACCAGCGGCACGAGGTGGAGGCGGCGCGTTTCGCGTTCCAGCAGGCCTGGCAGAAGGAGACCGTCAGCGCGTCATGACCGCACGGCACCCAGAAGGCGGTGAACACCAGGTGAGCTCACCCGAGGACACCACCGTTCAGGCCGCGGGCTGCGTCCTGTGGCGCCGCTCCCCCGGCACCGGCGAGCCGGAACTCTGTCTCGTCCACCGGCCGAAATACGACGACTGGTCCTGGCCGAAGGGCAAACTGAAGCGCGCCGAGGAGCCGCTCGCCGGTGCCCTGCGCGAGGTGGCGGAGGAGACGGGCTGCCGGGCCCTGCCGGGCGCCGAACTGCCCACCCTGCGCTACCTGGCGAACGGCCGCCCCAAGCAGGTCCGCTACTGGGCCGCCGAGGCGCTGGCCTGCACTTTCGTGCCGACGGACGAGGTGGACCGGGTGCTGTGGCTGGCACCGGCCGCGGCCCGCGCCCGCCTGACGCAGCCCCATGACCGCCCCCTGGTCGACGCGCTGCTCGCGGTGCTGCACGGGCCGCGGCCGGCCGGCGGACCGGACTGAGACCGTCCACCGCCGTCCGCCGCCGTCCGCGGGCGGCACACGCGACAAGCGGAATCGCCACATGCCCTTCTCGTGAGCAATCCGTGACCTCACCACACCTTAGGCAGGGGTTCACCCGTCGTTCATGTGTGGCCATCGGCGGCTTCACCTGATGTGCCTAATTTCGGCCGTACCGGATGCGAGCCGCGCCTGCTCGGCGCGTCCGTATCACCCAGACTTCGCACGCCGCCGATCAGGAAGGCGGCACCTGGAAGGAACTCAAGTGAAGCTTCAGCGCATGAACCGGCGGGCCCTCGCTCTCGGTGCTCTCGCCGTCTCCGGCGCCCTGGCCCTCACGGCGTGCGGCTCCGACGAGACTGGTGGCAACACGGACGGTGGCTCCTCCAACGCCGCCGCGCCGGGCAACATCAAGTGTGACGATGCCAAGGGCCAGTTGCAGGCGTCGGGCTCCACCGCACAGAAGAACGCGATCGACGCCTGGGTCAAGCAGTACACCGCGGCCTGCAGGAGCGTGCAGGTCAACTACAACCCGACCGGCTCGGGCGCGGGTATCACCGCGTTCCTGCAGGGTCAGACCGCCTTCGCCGGCTCGGACTCCGCGCTGAAGCCCGACGAGGTCGAGAAGTCCAAGAAGGTCTGCTCCGGTGGCCAGGCCATCGACCTGCCGATGGTCGGCGGCCCGGTCGCCGTCGGCTACAAGGTCCCGGGCGTGGACAACCTCGTCCTGGACGCGCCCACCCTCGCCAAGATCTTCGACAGCAAGATCACCAACTGGAACGACCCGGCGATCGCGGAGCTCAACCCCGACGCCAAGCTGCCCGACCTCAAGATCCAGGCCTTCCACCGCTCCGACGAGTCCGGCACCACGGACAACTTCACCAAGTACCTGAAGGCCGCCGCGCCGAGTGACTGGAAGTACGAGCCGGGCAAGGCCTGGGAGGCCAAGGGCGGCCAGTCCGCACAGGGCTCCTCCGGCCTGGCACAGCAGGTGAACCAGACCAACGGTGCGATCTCGTACTTCGAGCTCTCCTACGCCAAGGACGGCATCCAGACGGTCAGCATCGACACGGGCGCCCCCAAGCCGGTCGAGGCCACCCTGGACAACGCCACCAGGGCCATCGCCGCGGCCAAGCAGGTCGGCACCGGCAAGGACCTCGCCCTTGAGCTCGACTACGCGACCAAGGCCGAGGGCGCCTACCCGATCACGCTGGTGACCTACGAGATCGTCTGCGACAAGGGCAACAAGGCCGAAACCCTGCCCTCGGTCAAGTCCTTCCTCGGCTTCATGGCCTCCGAGGACGGCCAGGGTCTGCTGGAGGACGCCGACTACGCCCCGATGCCCGATGAGGTCATCACCAAGGTCCGCGAGACCATCAACGGCCTCAGCTGACCTGAGTGTGCGGCCCAGCCCCGACCGGGGCTGGGCCGCACCGTCCGGTGCACCGCCGCCAGGAGCCGTTCGAAACGGGACGGCTCCGCAGACCGGAGAACCTGATGGACATTGCCACCCAGAACCCCAGCGCACCTCCAACGCCCCCCGAGGCCGAGCAGAAACGCGCCGCGCGCGGTGCCACCCGCCCCGGAGACCGGATCTTCGTCGGGCTCTCCCGCGGGTCCGGCATCCTCGTGCTGGTGATCATGGCCGCCATCGCGGCCTTCCTGACCTATCGCGCCGTCCTCGCGATCAGCAAGGACGAGGCCAACTTCTTCACCACCTTCGAGTGGAACCCCAGCGGTGACCCGCCCGTCTTCGGCATCGCGGTCCTCGCCTTCGGCACCGTCGTGTCGTCGGTCATCGCCATGGTGATCGCGGTGCCGATCGCGGTCGGCATCGCCCTGTTCATCACGCACTACGCCCCGCGCAAGCTCGGCGGGCCCATCGCGTACGTGGTCGATCTGCTCGCCGCGGTGCCGTCCATCGTCTACGGCCTGTGGGGCGCCCTCGTCCTCGTGCCGCACCTGGACGGGCTCTACGGCTGGCTCGACGACTACCTCGGCTGGACCGGCATCTTCCAGTGGAACGAGGGCGCCGCCCGCTCCCTGTTCGCCGTCGGCATCCTGCTCGCGATCATGATCCTGCCGATCATCACCAACGTGAGCCGCGAGGTCTTCCGCCAGGCCCCGCAGATGATCGAAGAGGCGGCCCTCGCCCTCGGCGCCACGCGCTGGGAGGTCATCCGCATGGCCGTCCTGCCCTTCGGCCGCTCCGGCGTCATCTCCGCCTCGATGCTCGGCCTCGGCCGCGCGCTCGGCGAGACCATGGCCGTCGCGATGGTGCTCTCGCCGACCTTCGACATCACCACCAGCCTGCTCAACCCGGGCGGTGGCACCTTCGCCCAGAACATCGCCAGCAAGTTCAACGAGGCCACCGAGCTGGGCCGGGACGCGCTGATCGCGTCCGGTCTCGTGCTCTTCGTCATCACACTGCTGGTCAACGGCGCGGCCCGCCTGATCATCGCCCGCCGCAAGGAGTACTCGGGGGCCAACGCATGAGCAACGCACGTCTCGCCGACAAGCCGGCCAAGCACCCGAGCACCCTGCAGGGCGCCAGACTGCCCAAGTGGTTCGCCTGGGCGGTCGCCGCCGGCTCGATCGCGCTCGGCCTCGGCATCAGCACAGCGGCCGGGCTGCACAGCGACATCCAGTGGGCCCTGATCGCCGCGGCCCTCTTCGTCCTCGGGTCGTACGTCATCTCCGCGCGCGTCGAGGGCAAGCGGCAGGCCAAGGACCGGACGGCGACCAGCATGGTGTGGGTCGCGTTCCTCCTCGCCGTCATCCCGCTGATCTCCCTGATCTGGGAGACCGTGAAGCGCGGTGTCAAGGTCCTCGACATGTACTTCCTCACCCACTCGATGGGTGTGATCGCCGACACCGAGCCCGGCGGCGGCATCTACCACGCCATCCTCGGCACGCTGGAGCAAGTGGGCATCGCCACCCTGCTCTCCGTGCCCGTCGGTGTGCTGACCGCGGTCTACCTCGTCGAGTACGGGCGCGGCAGGCTCGCCCAGGCCGTCACCTTCTTCGTCGACGTCATGACGGGAATCCCGTCGATCGTCGCGGGTCTGTTCATCCTCAGCATCGTCCTGATGTTCGACCTGGGCCCTTCCGGCTTCGCCGGCTCGCTGGCCCTGTGCATCCTGATGATCCCGGTGGTCGTCCGCTCCACGGAGGAGATGCTCAAGCTCGTCCCGAACGAGCTGCGCGAGGCGTCGCTGGCGCTGGGCGTGCCGAAGTGGCGCACCATCCTGAAGGTCGTCATTCCGACGTCCTTCGGCGGCATCACCACCGGCGTGATGCTCGCGATCGCGCGCATCACCGGGGAGACCGCTCCCGTGCTGCTGCTGGTCTGGGGTACGAACTTCATCAACGCCAACCCCTTCCAGGACCCGCAGGCCTCGCTGCCGATGTACATCTACCTGCAGTACGCCAACAGCGGTGGCTACGGCGCGGCGTACGACCGGGCCTGGGCGGCGGCCCTGACGCTCATCGCGTTCATCATGGTCCTGAACCTGGCGGCCCGCGCGATCGCCCGCTGGAAGGCCCCGAAGACCGGTCGCTGAAGCGTCAATTTGCGGCTACCGCCGCGCGGGGCCACACAGCGACCCCCAGACTTTTTGGAAGTGAAGTAGTCATGGCCAAGCGAATCGACGTAAGCGGACTGACCGCCTACTACGGCTCCCACAAAGCGATCGAGGACATCTCGATGACCGTCGAGCCGCGCTCGGTGACGGCGTTCATCGGCCCCTCCGGCTGCGGCAAGTCGACGTTCCTGCGCACCCTGAACCGGATGCACGAGGTGACCTCGGGCGGCCGGGTCGAGGGCAAGGTGCTGCTCGACGACGAGGACCTCTACGGCACGGGCATCGACCCGGTGTCGGTCCGCCGCGAGGTCGGCATGGTGTTCCAGCGCCCGAACCCGTTCCCGACGATGTCGATCTTCGACAACGTGGCGGCGGGGCTGCGGCTCAACGGCAACTACAAGAAGAGCGAGCTGTCGGACATCGTCGAGCGGTCGCTCAAGGGCGCGAACCTCTGGAACGAGGTCAAGGACCGCCTGAACAAGCCCGGCTCGGGCCTGTCGGGCGGCCAGCAGCAGCGTCTGTGCATCGCGCGGGCGATCGCGGTGGAGCCGAACGTCCTGCTCATGGACGAGCCCTGCTCGGCGCTCGACCCGATCTCCACCCTCGCCATCGAGGACCTGATCGGCGAGCTGAAGGAGCGCTTCACGATCGTCATCGTGACGCACAACATGCAGCAGGCGGCCCGGGTCTCCGACCGCACGGCCTTCTTCAACCTCGCGGCGGTCGGCCAGCCCGGCAAGCTCGTCGAGATCGACGACACGGAGCGCATCTTCTCCAACCCGGCGGTCCAGGCCACGGAGGACTACATCTCCGGCCGCTTCGGCTGATCCGGACCCCCGCCGACTCCTCGCGGTGCTGCATGGCGGTGCCACCGCGAGGCCGAAAAGGGCCCGCCCCTGAGATCAGGGGCGGGCCCGTTCGCGTACGGGATGGCAGCCGGGTCGGCTACAGGAACGCCAGGTTCACGATCCCGAACGACGCGGCGGCCACCAGCGCGGCAGCCGGCATCGTGATGAACCAGCCGAGAATGATGTTCTTGGCGACGCCCCACCGCACGGCGTTCACGCGCTTCGTCGCGCCGACGCCCATGATCGCCGACGTGATCACATGGGTGGTGGAGATCGGCGCCTTGAACAGGAACGCCGTGGTGAACATGATCGACGCGCCCGTGGTCTCCGCCGCGAAGCCCTGCGGCGGATCCAGCTCGATGATCTTCCGCCCCAGCGTCCGCATGATCCGCCACCCGCCGGCGTACGTCCCCAGCGACAGCATCACCGCACAGGCGACCTTCACCCACACCGGGATCGGGTCGCCGTAGTCCTCGACATCCGCGATGACGAGGGCCATCACCACGATGCCCATCGTCTTCTGCGCGTCCTGCAGACCGTGCCCCAGGGCCATCCCGGCCGCCGAGACGGTCTGCGCGATGCGGAACCCGCGCTTGGCCTTGTGCGGGTTCGCCTTCCTGAATATCCACAGGATCGCGGTCATCACGAGATAGCCGGCCAGCATCCCGACTATCGGGGACACGAACATCGGGATGACGACCTTCTCCAGCACCCCGTGCCAGTAGACGGTCGTCCCCCCGGCCAGCGCCGCCCCGACCATGCCGCCGAACAGCGCGTGCGAGGAGGAGGACGGCAGACCGAAGTACCAGGTGATCAGGTTCCAGACGATCGCCCCCACCAGCGCGGCGAAGAGGATGCCCATCCCCTTCGACCCGACCGGTGTCTGGATCAGCCCCTCGCTGACGGTCTTGGCGACGCCGGACCCCATGAAGGCACCGGCGAGGTTCATCACCGCCGCCATGGCCAGCGCGGCCTTCGGTGTCAGCGCCCGCGTCGAGACGGACGTGGCGATCGCGTTCGCCGAGTCGTGGAAGCCGTTGGTGTACGTGAAGAAGAGCGCGACCCCGATGGTCACGACCAGAGCAAAGGTGTCCATGAAGGGCTCAGGACTCCTTGACGGCGATGGTCTCCACCGTGTTCGCCACGTGCTCGAACGCGTCCGCCGCTTCCTCCAGCACGTCCACGATCTGCTTCAGCTTGAGGACCTCCATGGCGTCGTACTTGCCGTTGAAGAGGTGCGCGAGCAGCTTGCGGTGGATCTGGTCGGCCTGGTTCTCCAGCCGGTTGACCTCGATCCAGTACTCGGTGAGGTTCTCCATCGTGCGCAGGTGCGGCATCGCCTCGGCCGTCAGTTCGGCCGCGCGCGCCAGCACCTCGATCTGCTGGTCGACGCCCTTGGGCAGTTCCTCGATGTTGTAGAGGACGACCAGGTCGACGGCCTCCTCCATGAAGTCCATGATGTCGTCGAGGGACGAGGCGAGGGAGTAGATGTCCTCGCGGTCGAACGGCGTGATGAACGAGGAGTTGAGCTGGTGGAAGATCGCGTGCGTGGCGTCGTCACCCGCGTGTTCCGCTGCCCGCATACGCTCTGCGATCTCGGCCCGGCCGGCGGTGTCCGCCCCGAGCAGTTCCATCAGGAGCTTCGAGCCCGTGACGATGTTGTCCGCGGAGGCGGCGAACATGTCGTAGAAGCTCGTCTCCCTGGGGGTCAGACGAAAGCGCACGTGGGGTCCTCGGGGTGCTTCGGTTTCGGTCAGGCTGATGCTAGGCGCAACATCTGGCCACGGCTATCGGGCCGCCCACCAGTGTCGCCCATGATGAACAGTGGTCAGCACGGGGGCGGTCCGAGGGCCGTATACCCCGCAAAGTTCGGTACCATATACCCACTAGGGGTATATGTCGGCCCACTGCCCTCCAGGAGGACGCGATGACGGACGTGACCGACACGACGGATGTCGCACATGTCACCCCCGGCACCGCGGGTGCGGACGTGGCGACCGACCACGACCACGGCGTGCACGGGTACCACAAGCAGAAGGACGAACACCTCAAACGCCTGCGCCGCATCGAGGGCCAGATCCGCGGCCTGCAGCGCATGGTCGACGAGGACGTCTACTGCATCGACATACTCACGCAGGTCTCCGCCTCCACCAAGGCCCTGCAGTCCTTCGCCCTGCAACTGCTGGAGGAGCACCTGCGGCACTGCGTCGCCGACGCCGCCCTCAAGGGCGGTGACGAGATCGACGCGAAGGTGAAGGAGGCGACCCAGGCGATCGCCCGCATGCTGCGGACGTGAGCCGGGGCCCGGTGCCCGGTCAGCGCCCGGAGGCGTCCCGTTCCTCGGCCACCTTCAGCACCTCGTCGATGCTCTCCAGGCTGAGCCGCTCCTGGGCCGCCGAGGCCGCGATGATCAGCTCTCCGCACAGCTCGATCTCGGCGAGGGCCACGTGGTCCTGAACCGCCGTACCGCCGACCGGAGCCACGTGCGTCACCTCGTCTCTGCCGTCACCGGATTCCTAGAGTAGGGAGCGGCCTACACACCGCGCATGGCACGGACGGGCTAGTTCACGCCGGTCACTCCTCGGCGATCTTGCCCGCGTAGATGTCGTCGGCGTCCGGCAGCCGCACGCGCACCGAGGCCCCGAAATCGTAGAGCAGCGTGGTCGAGGCGACGGCTACGGGGTTCTTCTGCTGCCCGTTCAGGAAGCTGAAGCGGTGCCGGACCTTGCGGATGCGCCCCTCGTCGTCGAGGTAGGCGTCGAACGGCACCTCGGCCGTGGCGAACCCCTTCGCCGCCGCGCGCAGGGATCCCCTGTTGCCCTCCGACGCCCGCCCGGCCGCGGCACCGAGATCCGCCGTCCCCCGGTAGTGCCGCACCCCGGTCCCCGCGACCTCGGTCCGGCCCACATAGGTCGCCGTGCGCGTCCCGAGCAGCACCTCCGCCGCCGCGAACGGATCGGTGGCCCCGCCGGTGACGAGGTTCCCGTCGGACAGGGTCCGCGTGTCCACCCGCACCCACTTGTCCGGGGGCACCCCGGCGCCCCGGTTCTTCATGAACAGCGCGCCCGGCGCGAGCAGTTCGCTGATGGGCCGACGCTCGGCGGCCCCCGCGGGGTCCTGCGGCAGCAGCACCTTCAGCCGCCCCATCCGCTTCCGGTAGTCGTACACCCCCGCACCCCGGATGGTCACCCGGGTCCCGCCGGCGGCCATCTCCATCGACGTACGGGCCTTGGAACTCCCCGCGTCCACCAGCCGGTCGGCGGCCCGGTGCAGCACGACGACCGGATCCCCGCCGCCGGAGTCCCCGGCGGCGGCGTCACCGCCGGCACACCCTCCGGCCCCCAGTCCCACTCCGGCCATGACCCCGGCCGCGACGAACACCGCACCCGTCCGCCCGCGCCGCCGTTCCCGCTGCCGCCCAGTCATCGCCTGCCTACCCCCAGCCGGTACGTCCGTCACGGGCCCCCTGTCGTTCCGGTTAACGACGGGTAGGTGCCCTCGTCACGCCACCGACGGCGCACCGGCCTGCGAACACCTCCCCTGCCCTGGGTACCGTTGTCGCCGTGGCGCAGCAGGACGGGCTGGAACCTCCCCTCAACCTCCCGGAACACCGCACGACGACACTGGAGAAGGGCCGCTTCTGCATGGCGCGGTGCACCTGCGGCTGGCAGGGCCCGGCGAGAAGAGCGAGAAGCCAGGCGCGCACGGACGCGGAGAACCACACGACGGGCTGAGGCTCGCCGCCTCGGCCGCGCCCACCATGGAACCCCCGTCCCCACCACCCCGTCTCCCCCGACGGAACCACCGGGAGGCCCCATGGAACGCCGCACGATCCTCACCGCGGGCGCGGCGGCCCTCGCCGCGGCCGCGTCCACCCTCACTACCGGATGCACGCGGTCCGACACCGGCTCCGGGGCCACCGCCACCACCGCCACCACCGCCCGCACCACCACCACGAGAACCACCGCCGCCGACTGGTCCGCCCTGGCCCGCGACCTCGACGGCCCCCTGGTCCGCCCCGGCGACACCCACTGGCCGGCGGCCCGGCAGCTCTACAACACCCGCTTCGACACCCTCGAGCCCGCCGCGGTGGCGTACGTGTCCCACCCGGACGACATCCGCACGGCCCTGGCCTACGCCCGCGCCCACACCGTCCAGGTGGCGATCCGCAACGGCGGCCACTCCTACGCCGGCTGGTCCTCCGGCACCGGCCGTCTGGTCATCGACGTCTCGGAACTCGCCCGCGTCCGGGCCTCCGGCACCACCGCCGTGATCGGCGCGGGCGCCAAACTCATCGACGTCTACCGCGCCCTCGCCGCGAAGGGCGTCACGATCCCCGGCGGCTCCTGCCCCACCGTCGGCATCTCCGGTCTCACCCTCGGCGGCGGACACGGCATGGTCTCCCGCGCCTACGGCCTGACCTGCGACAGCCTCACCCGGGCCACCCTGATCACCGCCGACGGCAAGCAGCTCACCGCCGACGCCCGTGAGAACATGGACCTCTTCTGGGCCCTGCGCGGCGGCGGGAACGGCAACTTCGGCGTCGTGACGGAACTGCACTTCACGACCCACCCGGCCCCGCAGGGCGTCTCGGCGTATCTGTCGTGGCCCTGGTCGAAGGCGGCGGCGGTGGTGAGGGCCTGGCAGGAGTGGGGCCCGTCCCAGCCCGACGAGATCTGGTCGTCCCTGCACCTGGCGAACGCCGCGGGCGGCACCCCGACCGTCTCGGTCGCCGCCTTCTCCCTCGGCACCCACGGCGAGCTGGAGAACGCCGTCGACCGCCTCGCCGACCGCGTCGGCGTCCCGGCCCGCGGCGTCTCCCTGAAGCGCCGCTCGTACGAGGAGTCGATGGAGGTGTACGCGGGCTGCTCCTCGTTCCCGACGGACGCACAGTGCCACCTGCCCGGCTCGACCCCGGGCCGTTCCCCGGAGGGCGCGCTCGGCCGGGAGACGTACGCGGCGGCGTCGGACTTCTTCGACCGTTCCCTCTCCACGGCCGGCATCCGCACCCTGCTGTCCCAGATCGGTTCGGTCCGCGGCGGCACGGGCAGCATCGCGCTCACGGCCCTGGGCGGAGCGGTCAACCGGGTCGCCCCCACGTCGACGGCCTTCGTCCACCGCCGTTCCCGCGTGCTGGCCCAGTACATCGGCGCCTGGCGCGCGGGCACGAGCGGTTCCACGGCCCGCGACTGGCTCGCCTCCGCCCACCGGGCCATGCGGCCCCACGCCTCGGGCGCGGCGTACCAGAACTACACGGACCCGACCCTGACGAACTGGCGCACGGCGTACTACGGGGACGCGGCGGCCCGCCTGACGAAGCTGAAGAAGCAGTACGACCCCGACCGCTTCTTCACGTACCCCCAGGCCCTGTAGAGCCGGCTCCTCCGGCGGGGGCTCGTGCCGCTCCCTACGCGGCGAGGTCCCGCTGGGACGCCCGCTCGGTGCGGGAATCGGGAATCACGGTGCCGTCCTCCTCGCGCGCCGGCCCTCCGGCCCGCACGAGCCACCCCACCCGGGGCGACCGCTCCATCGCCCTCACCACCGGCGTCAGCAGGGCCATGGCGAGCGGCGAGAGCAGCAGCGCCACAGCCGTCCCCAGCGCGAACCCGCCGATCACGTCCGTCGGATAGTGCACGCCCATGTAGACGCGGATGAATCCGCCGAACAGCGCCAGCACCAGGCCGACCAGCCCGAACTTCCGGTTGGCGACGAACAGCCCGACCGCGAGCGCCATGACGAGCGTCGCGTGGTCGCTGACGAACGAGTAGTCGGTCTTGCCCTGGACGAGCACCTCGAGCCCCTGGTGATCGAGGAACGGGCGGGGCCGCTCCACGAATCCCCGTATCGGCACGTTCACCAGCACGGCGATGCCCGCCGCCAGCGGTGCCCAGGCCAGCGCCGCGACGGTGGACGCCGCGTCCTCGTCCCCGCGCCGCCGCACGGACCACCAGCAGCCCACCACGAGCAGGACGATGGCGAGCAGCAGCCCGTACTCACCGACGTACTCCATGACCCGGTCGAACCAGGCCGGCGCGTCCTTGGCCAGGCCATTGATGTCGTACAGCAGGTCGACGTCGGGGTCCGCCCCGGAATCGGCGAGTCCAGCCATGGTGCTTCGGCCCCTTCGTCGGCTCTCCCGGCGCACCCGTGCGTGCGCCGCTCCTACCACCACCCCCGTGGTGTGCAGATCCGCTTCCGCTGCACGTGTGCGTGACACATGCCTTCTGACGTCTGCTCGACTACGTCACAAGGAACGCATGGTCCCTGTCGATACGTTCCACACTCCACCAAATGATCACGCAGACGTTATCGAAGAGAGATACGTCTTCGCAGCTCAGGGGGTGGGTTCACGCTCGGTTCACACCGTCGTGGGCAGTGCTTTCGCGCCATCTTCGGTGACCCGGGTGGCTCCGAAGTAGTCGGGGGTGTCGATCGGGTCGAACCGGATGACCGCGCCCGTCCGCGGCGCGTCGATCATGTACCCGCCTCCGACATAAATGCCGACATGCCGGATGGCCCGGGAATTGGTGAGGTCGTCCGAGAAGAACACGAGGTCGCCGGGGAGCAGTTCGTCCCGCTCGGGGTGCGGCCCGGCGTTGTACTGGTCGTTGGCGACGCGCGGGAGCTTGATGCCCACGGTCTCGTAGGCGGCCTGGGTCAGTCCCGAGCAGTCGAAGCGTCCGCCCTGCTCAGCGGTGCCGGTGCCGCCCCACAGGTAGGGCGTGCCGAGCTTCGTCTGCGCGTACTCGATGGCGCCGGCGGCCTGCTCGGAGGGGTCGACGCGCCCGACGGGCGCCGCGAAGCTCTCCGAGAGCGCCGTGATCCTCTTCACGTAGTTCTGGGTCTCGCTGTACGGCGGCACGCCTCCGTACTTGATCACCGCGTACGCCCCCGCGTTGTACGCGGCCAGCATGTTCGCGGTCGGATTCCCGCCAACCTTCTTCACGTACGAGGCGAGTTCGCAGTCGTAGGAGGCGGCCGAGGGAATCGCGTCCTTCGGGTCCCACACGTCACGGTCGCCGTCACCGTCGCCGTCGACGCCGTGGGCGGCCCAGGTGCCGGGGATGAACTGCGCTATGCCCTGCGCGGCGGCGTGGCTCTGCGCCTTCGGGTTGAAGCCGCTCTCCTGGTAGAGCTGGGCGGCGAGCAGGGCCGGGCTGATGGCGGGGCAGAGGTTGCCCCACTTCTGCACGAGGGGCGCGTACTCGGCGGGCACCGACCCCTTGGCCAGCGCTTTCACCCCACCGCCCACCCCGTTGACCAGGTTCCCGGCGACGACGTAGACCCCGACGACGAGCAGCATCACGAAGGCCAGGGCGGAGCTGATCGCAACGCCCGCCACGATCCACGCCTTACGCACCGTCAACCGCCCCTCGTCGCCCAGGAGTCCGTTGGTCAGTGTAGAGGCGGCCACCGCACTCGGGAATGATCACGGAGAGGAGAGTCGGGGGCGGAAGGAGGAACAGGCCAGGGCACGGGCGGCACGACGGGGGCACGCCCGGAGCGGACGGCGCACAGGGGCGCCACGGATCGCCCGCCGCGTTCCCCTCCCGATCCGCTGCTGAGTCTTCGACGTCACCGGCACTCGGCCCACAGCAGCTTTCCGCCCGCCGACTCACCCAGCTCGCACAGCACGGACGCGCCCCACGCGTCCGCGCAGGCCCGTACGAGGTGCAGACCGCGGCCGGTCTCGGCGGTGTCGGGCGGCGGCGACACGGCCACGGGGCCGCCACCGGCGGAGAAGCCGGGCGGAACCCGAGGGTCGCTGTCCCACACGCCCACCCGGAGCCGGCCGGGTTCCGCCGAGCGGATGCGGAGGGAGTAAGGGCCGACGGTGTGCCGGTGGGCGTTGGCGAGGAGTTCGGCGGCCAGCAGTTCCGCGGTGGGCGTGAGCTCACCGAGCCCACGGGCGGCGAGCACCGTACGCAGGGTCGCCCGGGCGATCCCCGGAGAGCGTGGATCGTGCGGGAGGTGGAGGGTGTAGGCCCAGGGCGGGGATACGGTGGGCATCGGAAGTCTCCGTTTAGCTTGGTGAGTTGGCGAACGTGCGTACGGTTGCCCAGTGGCCACGCCGCTCCGTCGAGCGGGGCACTTCCGGGCGGTGGGCCCAGTTGTAAGGTAGCGGCACCCAGTGAAGGTATTTACCGAATCCGAAGCATTCCCTTTACTGCCACCCATGTGAGTGACGTCAAGGAGGCGGCAAGCCCGTGAGGAACCCGACGGGTCGCCAACTGCGCTTCGGCGCGGAGCTGCGGAAACTGCGCGAGCGGGCGGGTTTGAGCTCGACCGACGCTGGTCAACTCCTGGGAATCAAGCAAGCGCAGGTCAGCAACATGGAGGCCGGGCGCGTGGGGGTGAGCGCCGAGCGGGTGCGCGCCATCGCCTGCCACTACAAGTGCGCGGACAGGAGCCTGATCGAGGCACTCGCGGACATGACCTCCGACCGCAAGCGCGGCTGGTGGGAGGAGTACCGGGATCTCCTGCCCCCGGCCTTGCTCGACCTGGCCGAGCTCGAACACCACGCCGTCAGCCTGCGTGCGGCCGTCACCGTTCACATTCCAGGCCTGTTGCAGACCGTCGACCACGCCCGTGAGCTGTTCCGCCAGCTCGTGCCCGAGCTCTCCCCACCGGACGTCGAGCACCGCGTGTCGTTCCGCATCAAACGCCAGACCGTTCTCTTCCGGGACCCTCCGACCCCGTACACGGCAGTCATTCACGAGGCGGCCCTGCGCATGCGGTTCGGCGGCCCGACCGTGGCCAAGGCGCAGCTCCAGCACGTACTGGACACGAGCGAACGAGAACACGTCACCCTGAAGGTGCTCCCGTTCAGCGTCGGCTCCTTCCCCGGCTCAGGCCAGTCGATCTTCTACTCGAGGGGGCCGGTCCCTCACCTCGACACGGTCCACCTGGACCAGTCCCACGGACCGACGTTCCTCGACGCCGAGGCCCAACTACAGATGTACCGGACGCTCCTCGACCGACTGGAAGCCCGCGCTCTCCCGCCCGCCAAGTCGCGCGACGTCATCCACAACATCGTCCAGGACCTGTGAGGAAGAACGAGATGCCCGAACTCAGCTGGCAGAAGTCGTCCTACTGCGGAGCAGGGGACTCCTGCGTGCACGTGGCCGCGAGCCCCCAGGCCATCCACATAACCGAAAGCAGCGACCCCACAGGCGCGATACTCACCGCCACCCCGGCCTCCCTCGGCGCCCTCCTCGCCGCCCTCAAGAACGAGCCCCGCCATGGCTGAGCTCCCCCCGAACCTCACCTGGACCCGCGCCGCCCCACCGGACGCAACCGGCCCAGGCCCCTGGATCGAGATCGCCTTCGGCGAGGGAGACGACGGTGACACCCCCGTCTACCTCCGCGAGACCAGGGCCCCGGCCACCGTGGTGACCACCACCCGCCACAAGTGGGACGCCTTCGCACGCGGAGTGCGGGCGGGCGAGTTCGACCACTTCGTGGAGGAGGCTCAGTAGCCGAAGCCCTGCCTCAGCTCTACGACTGCGCGGGCGCGGCGGAGCAGCCGGAGCCGGTGCCTTCGGCGCTGCTGGTCATCCAGACGCTCTCGGTGCAGCCGCGGGTGGTGGAGGAGGCGACCCACGGCTACCGCTGGCCGGGTTCGACCAACCTCCCCCGCAACTGGTGTCCTCGTGCGTAGTTTGTCTTCACACACCGATGATCAACGGTGGCCGCGCCCGTCTCCACAGCGCGTCAGGGTCGCGCAGCGTCTGCCTGCCGTCCTGTATTTGGAGGACTTGTGCAACGTGGCGAAGTCTGGTGGGTTCAGTTCGACGAGCGGAGGTTGGTCGTACTGCTGTCGGGAGAGGACACGTCCGGGATCCGGGTGATGCAGGTCGTTGCTCCGGCGGGCGTCGACATCAGCGGTCTGGGCATCGAAGTAATGGTGGGCGCCGGTGAAGGACTGCCGTTCGAAGGCGTGCTGCGGCTCGCGTTCCCGCGTCCAGGCTTCACCCCGTGCACGTGGCTGACCACTGTGTCCCGGGCCGACCTGATAGAGCGGGAGGCCGTCCTGTCCTCCCTGAAGCTCAGCGAGATTGACGACGCCCTCCGGCTCGCTGAACAAGCGCACGAGCGTACCCCGGCAACGACCGCGAAGCTCAGCGAGATACGGGACGCCCTCCGTCTCGGTGAACTCGGGTAGACGAAGAAGGAGCCGACGCCCGTGACGGCGTGGGCGATCTCGGGCGAGATGATCCACGCTGGCCTCGGCGCCCCTCACCATCGAGCTTGCCATGGCGGTCTTCGCCATGGGCACCTCGGAGTTCATGCTCGCCGGCCTCCTGCCGTACATCGCCTCAGATCTCGACGTCACAGTCGGGACAGCAGGCACGCTCACCTCGGCCTTCGCGGTCGGCTGGTCGTCGGCGCTCCCCTTGTGGCCGCGCTTGCCCGCAACTGGCCCAGGCGCTCCAGCCTTCTCGGGTTCATCCTCACTTTCGCGGCGGCTCACGCCGTGGGCACCATCACCACCAGCTTCCCGGTCCTGTTCGCTGCCCGGGTCGTCGCCGCGCTCGCGAACGCAGGGTTCCTCGCCGTCGCTCTGACGGCTGCCGCCACGCTGGTTTCACCCGACAAGAAGGGACGTGCGCTTGCCGTGCTGCTGTCAGGCACGACGGTGGCCACGATCGCCGGTGTCCCTGGTGGGTCGGTACTCGGCGCGGTGCTCGGCTGGCGGGCCACATTCTGGGCCGTTGCCGCTCTCTGCCTGCCTGCAGCTCTCGGCATCCTGAAGGCAATCCCCGGCAGGATGTGTGAAGCAAGAGGCGACTGGCGGGCCAGCCCTGCAAGCGGAACTCGCCCAGCTCACAAAGCCGCCATTGATTCTGGTGATGCTGCTCGGCGCGATGGTGAACGCAGCCACGTTCGGCAGCTTCACCTTCCTCGCCCCCATCGTCACCGACACCGCTGGACTGGGCGAGTTGTGGATCTCTGTAGTTCTTGTGCTCTTCGGCGCCGGTTCCTTCGCCGGGGTCACCGTCGCCGGCCGGCTGTCCGACCAGCGCCCCGGTCTGGTCATCGCAGTCGGCGGCCCGTTGCTGCTCATCGGCTGGTCGGCCCTGGCGGTGCTGGCCAACGAGCCGGTCGCCCTGTTCGCCCTCGTGTTCGTGCAGGGCGCCCTGTCGTTCGCGCTGGGCAGCACCCTGATCACACGGGTTCTTTATGAGGCCGCGGAAGCCCCCACCATGGCCGGGTCGTATGCGACCGCGGCACTCAACGTCGGCGCCGCCGTCGGCCCCCTCATTGCCGCAACCACTCTCAGCACTGCGGTCGGGAACCTCGGGCCGCTGTGGGCAAGCGGGCTCCTGGTTGCGATCACCCTGCTTATCGCGGTCCCCTTCCGCACTGTGGTCGCGGCCACCTAGACGACTACACCGAACACCTCCCCGACGAGAAGGCCGCCACCACCGTGGCTTTCTGCAGCCGCGCCCGCGCGTTCTTCGCCGCCCACGGCATCCACAGGATCGTGCGCGTGGTCACCCACAACGACACCAACTACCGAGCCGCAGTCCTCGCGCGCTCCGTGACCTCGCGGGCTTCCCGCCATCAGCGGACCAAGCCCTACACGACCCGTCACAACGGCGAGGTCGAGCGCTACCAGCGCATCCTCGCCGAAGAGCTGCTCTACGCCCGCCGGTGGATCCCCGAGGAAGAGCGAGCCCGGGCGATCACGGTCTGGAACGTCCATTACAACTACCACCGGCCTCACACCACCGCCGATAGTCGCCCTCCAGCCTCACGCCTCCGAACGAGCGTCACCGACGTCATGGCCAGCAACAGCAGGGCACCGGGCACCCCGCAGGGACTCAACGCCTTCACCGGCCGCCCCTCCTACTCGTGACGGACCGTCACCGAGAGGACACCACCCGGGGCCACGAGGTCCCAAGAGCGACAGGGGACGTACGGGCCCCGGCAACCCAGCCCCGCCCCCTTCGCCGTGCCCGGTAGCCTTCACCCCGGGAACATCGGCGCGACGCTCACCCGACCAGCCGTCAGAAACCGCTCGGATTGGTGAGAAAGGTCGCAGGAGGGCACAACGACGGAACCGCATCCCAGGTTTCGCTCAGGCCTCATTGCCCGGCGTGACCTGCCGTGATACACAGAGTGACCATACGATCCTTCGTGCACCGTTCGTCGCCCTCCATAGGGTCTGGCGCCGAACGGTGGCAAGGTATTCGTACGAAACCCGCCAATCAATGACGCCAAGTCGACATACGACAGCGTCATCGTCGGCGACAATGAGGCCTGACCTCTGCACGTCCGCAGAGGGTGCGGAACTACCCAACAGGGGCGGTGACTTACATGCTCTTTGCGGCCGACAAGGGAGACATCAACACCATCATCGGCGGGATCGCTCCGGACTGGGGCCCCTTCGGCAGCCTGGGCAACGAGGCGAAGGTGATGATCGAGGTCGTGATGGCGGTGGCCATCCTGATCTGCCTCGGCATCGCCATCTGGGGCGCTGCCAAGCAGCGCATCGGTGCCACCGCCCTGCGGGACACCTTCAGCGCGGAGCAGGGCAAGGGCCTCATCATCGCCGGCCTGACGGGCGTCTTCATCATCGGCTCACTCGGGACGCTGTTCACCATCGTGTACGGCATGGCCGTGTAGGCCGGGCACCGTCCGTCCCGGCCGGGTACCGTCCGGCTCCCCCTCCATCCCACCCGCCCGTCGTGCCCACCGGCTGAGGTTGCGTTTCCCTGATGTCGAGTCACCACACCGCGCCCGCGCGGGAACCAGCACCGCTACCGTCGTACGAGCAGTACGTGTTTCCGCACGACGTCGAGGGGGCGTACGCGGCATGAGTCTCGGTGACGAGCGTGAGGCCTCCGGCGGCTACGGCGGCACGGGCCAGACCCGTACCCGCCTGCCCGACACGGACTCCGACCCCTACGGTGCCCCCCGCCGCGGCCGATCGTCGTCCCGCAGCCTGGTCACGGTGGTGGGCGTGGTCGTCCTCCTGATCGCGGCCATCGCCTTCGCGAACCGCGGGGGAGGGGAGTCGGACTCCTCCACGGGCGGCTCCGCCGCCAAGCCGGAATCGGCGGCGACGGCTCCTTCCGGCCAACGCCCCGTCAAGTCCAAGTCGGCCGCCGGTATCCCGACGGGCTTCGCCCAGGACCAGGAGGGTGCGGAGAGCGCGGCGGCGAACTACGCCGTGGTGCTGGTCTCGGCCGACATCCTCAAGCCCGCGCGCCGGCCCGAGATCGTCCGTCAGGTGTTCGACGCCGGCAGAGCCTCCGAGCTGGAGAGCAGCCTCGACCGGGTCTACGACAAGAGGTTCCTGGAAAAGGTCGGCCTGGACGAGAACGGTGACGCGCCGAAGGGCAGCACGTACGTCTCCCGCACCATGCCGGTCGGCACCAAGGTCACCGACTACGGGGGCGGCTCCGCCACCGTCGAGGTCTGGTGCACCGGCGTCTACGGGATGACGGGGGAGCGCTCGGAGAACCCGGTCACCAGCGACTGGTTCACCATGACCCTCCAGCTGCGCTGGACCGACGGCGACTGGAAGGTCGACAGCTTCTCCCAGAAGGAGGGCCCCGCGCCGGTCAACGGCGACAACAGGGTGTCGACGTCGGACGACATCTCGAAGGCCGTCGAGGAGTTCGGAGGGTTCACGTATGCCCGGTAGCCCGCGCCGCGGAGTGAAGGTCGCAGCAACCCTCACCGCCGTACAGACCGCCGTGGTCCTGTTCGCCACCCGGGCGGTCGCGGCCCCCACGCCGTCGCCCAGCCCCAGCCCCAGCAACGACAACTGCTCCCTGCTCTCCGGCCGGGTCCTGGAGATCTGCCAAGGCGACACCGACACCGGCAGCCGCTCCGGCGGCGGCACCTCCCGTCTCGACCCCACCTCCAGCCTCGACCCCCTCGCCTCCCTGGCGAAGGGCTGCGCCGACGCCGCCTCCTGGACCGTCGACAAGCTCAGCGACGCCGTGAAGGAGACCGCGAACGTCGACTTCACGAACCCCAAGTTCCTCCAGCAGTACGCGGTCGTCTTCGCCGCGTCGACGATCCTCACGCTCCTGCTCTGGCTCCTGGCCGTGGCCAAGCGGGCGGTGCGCGGCGTCCCCCTCACCACCGCCCTCTCCGAAGCCATCGGCTTCCTCTGGCTGACGGTGCTGGCCTCCGCCTTCACCCCCCTGATCCTCTACACCGTCGTCTCCGCGACCGACGGCATCACCGAGGTCCTCGCGAAAGCCACCGGCGACCAGACCGACGCCTTCTTCGGCACGTTCTCCGAGGCCCTCAAGAAGGGCGAGGACATCGGCGGCGGCCCGATCATGCTGATCGTCGTCTCCCTGGTCAGCATCCTCGCCGCCGGCGTCCTGTGGCTGGAACTCGTCATCCGCGCGGCCCTGCTCTACGTCGGCGCCCTGCTCGGCACCGTCGTCTACGCCGGCCTCGTCGACAAGAACCTGTGGGGCCACGTCCGCCGCTGGGCCGGCATCATGATCGCGGTCATCCTCATCAAGCCGGTCATCGTCATCGTCCTCGGCCTCGCCGGCGCGCTCTCCACCGGCGACGGACCGGACGCCTTCTCCGCCGTCGTCTCCGGCCTCGCCATCATCCTGCTCGCCATCTTCGCCAGCGCGATGATCTACCGCTTCGTCCCCGGCTTCGGCGACGAGATCGCCGGTTCCCGCAACAACCGCATCATGCAGGGCGCCGAGGGCAAGGCCGCGGCCGTCATCAGCTCCCCGGCGTCCCTGGTCGCGCAGGGCATCAAGACCCACAGCTCCCGCGCCGACAACAACGGCGGAGGCGGCCAGTCCTCCGCCCCCCGCCCCAGCAACCCCGCATCCGGCGGAGTCGCCGCGCACAGCGCGCGCACCTCGAACGGCGGCGGCGGATCTGTCCCCTCCGCCGCACCCGCACCCCGTTCGGGCAGCCCCGTCAACACGCCCCATGCCAGCAACACCCGCAACAGCAGCACCAACCGCACGGGAGGTGAAGGGCGTTGACGACCGATTCCCACGTGTCCCATCCGGTCACGCCCCGCCGTACGTATCTGATCGGCCGCGCCCGGCCGAACGCGATCATCGGCCGCAACCGCGAGACCGGCGAGATCGCCCTGATCGTCGTGGGCGCGTTCCTCGGCATGATGTGCGGCCTCCTCATCCCCGTGCTGTCCCTGCGCATCGTGCTGCTCGCCGGGTTCCCGATGCTGGCGCTGGCCGCGGTGTACGTGCCGTACAAGCACCGCACGTTCTACAAGTGGTTCGAGATCAACCGCAGCTACAAGCGGACCCTCAAGCAGGGCACCACCTACCGCTCCACCGCCGTCGAGGCCGGCATCCGGCTGGACGGCCGTGAGGTCGAGGTCGGCCCGCCCCCGGGCATCGGCCGCATCACCTGGCTGGCCGCCCCCTTCGGGCCCGACGAGATCGCCGTCCTGCTGCACGCCGACCGCAAGACCGTCACCGCCGCCATCGAGATCGAGGGCCCGGGCGTCGGCCTGCGCGACAGCGAGGACCAGGAGGCCCTGGTCGACCGCTTCGGCACGCTGCTCAAGCACGTGGCCAACGGCGACGGCTTCGTCACCCGCCTGCAGATGCTGGCCCGCACCCTCCCCGCCGACCCGGACGCCCACGCCAAGGACGTCGCCGTCCGCGGCGACGACAAGGCACCGCCGTGGCTCCAGCAGTCGTACGACCAGCTCCAGTCGATGGTGTCGACCAGCAGCGAGCAGCACCGCGCCTACCTCGTCGCCTGCATGCACTACACCCGCGACCTCGCCGCCGAGGCCAACGCCATGGCCCGGGCCGCCCGCGCCCACGGCGGCAAGGTCGACCGGGACGCCGGACTCGCCGTCGTCATGGCCCGCGAGCTGACCGACATCTGCTCGCGCCTGCAGGAGGCCGACATCCGCGTCCGGCAGCCGCTCGGCCAGGGCAGACTGTCCTCGCTGATCCACTCCATGTACGACCCGGACCACCCCATCGACCACATCCAGGCGATGACGAAGCGCAATGCCTGGCCGGCCGAGCTGGACGCCATGGAGCCCACCTACCTCCAGGCCAAGACCCGTGAGTCCTCCACCCGCGCCCCCTGGTGCCACGCCACCGCCTGGGTGAAGGAGTGGCCGATGACCCCCGTCGGCGTCAACTTCCTCGCCCCGCTGCTCGTCCACACCCCGGACGTCATCCGCACCGTCGCCGTCACGATGGACCTCGAACCCACCGAGGTCGCCATCGAGCGCATGCTGACGGAGAAGACCAACGACGAGGCCGAGGCCTCCCGCGCAGCCAAGATGAACCGCACCCTCGACCCGCGCGACGTGGCAGCGAACTCCCGGCTCGACCAGCGCGGCGAGGACCTCGCCAGCGGCGCGGCCGGCGTCAACCTCGTCGGCTACATCACCGTCTCCTCCCGCTCCCCCGACGCCCTCGCCCGCGACAAGCGGACGATAAGGGCCTCGGCAGGAAAGTCGTACCTGAAGCTGGAGTGGTGCGACCGCGAGCACCACCGCGCCTTCGTAAACACCCTTCCCTTCGCCACCGGCATTCGGAGGTAGGACCTATGCGGGACCCGCTGTCCGTCCTCACCGACGCCTTCACCTCCTTCCTCTTCGGGAAGGTCGAGACGACCCGGCTCCCGGTGCGCACGTCCACGGGCCAGGCCCAGGCGGTCTACCTCCCGACCGCCGCCCCGGGCCTCGGCGACTCCGGCGTCATCATCGGCCGCGAGGTGTACTCCGGAAAGGGCTACATCTACGACCCCTTCCAGCTCTACGGCCAGCAGCTCCCCGCCCCCCACTGGCTGGTGCTCGGCGAGTCCGGCAACGGCAAGTCGGCGCTGGAGAAGACGTACGTCCTGCGCCAGCTCCGCTTCCGCGACCGCCAGGTCGTCGTCCTGGACGCCCAGGGCGAGGACGGGGTGGGCGAATGGAACCTCGTCGCCCAGGAGCTGGGCATAACTCCCATCCGCCTGGACCCGAGGGCCGCCCTGGACCACGGCATCCGCCTCAACCCGCTCGACCCCGCGATCACGACCACGGGCCAGCTCGCGCTGCTCCGCACGATCATCGAGGTCGCGATGGGACACGGCCTGGACGAGCGCGCCGGCTTCGCGCTCAAGGTCGCGCACGCCTACGTCACCGAGACGATCGTCGACCGCCAGCCGGTCCTCACCGACATCGTCGAGCAGCTACGGCACCCCGAGCCCGAGTCGGCCGAGGCGATGAACGTCGCCATAGACGACGTACGCGCCTGGGGCCTCGACGTCGCCCTGGTCCTGGACCGCCTGGTCGACGGCGACCTGCGCGGCATGTTCGACGGCCCGACCACGGTCGGCATCGACCTCGACGCGCCGCTCATCGTCTTCGACCTGTCCCACATCGACCGCAACTCCATCGCCATGCCCATCCTCATGGCGATCGTCGGCGTCTGGCTGGAGCACACCTGGATCCGCCCCGACCGGAAGAAGCGCATCTTCCTGGTCGAGGAGGCCTGGCACATCATCAACAGCCCCTTCGTGGCGCAGCTGTTCCAGCGCCTGCTGAAGTTCGGCCGGCGGCTCGGTCTGTCGTTCGTGGCGGTGGTCCACCACCTGTCGGACGTGGTGGACGGCGCGGCGGCGAAGGAGGCGGCGGCGATCCTGAAGATGGCCTCGACGAGAACGATCTACGCCCAGAAGGCGGACGAGGCGAGGGCGACGGGCCGCGTCCTGGGCCTGCCACGCTGGGCCGTGGAGATCATCCCGACCCTCACCCCCGGCATCGCCGTCTGGGACGTCAACGGCAACGTCCAGGTCGTCAAACACCTGGTCACGGAGACAGAACGCCCGCTGGTCTTCACCGACCGCGCGATGACCGAGTCCTCCGCCGACCTCGCGGAAGACGCCCTGCGCGCCGCCGAACTCGAGGCGGAGGAACGGGCCGCGGCCTTCGTGGAGCACCACCTGGGCGACTCCGAATCGACGGTGGCGTAGAGGGAGGGGGAGGACGCGTGAGACCGGACGACCGCCGCATCCAGCGCGACACCCACGGAGGCATCCCCGACGGCCTGCTGGTCGGCATACTCGCCTTCCTCCTCGGCATGACCCTGCTGGTGTGGACGGCCACCGGCCTCGCGGCCTGGCTCGCCCACGGCTCCTGGCCGCCCGGCGTCACCTTCACCCGCACGCCCCTCGCCATGCGCGGCCTCATCGCCCAGCCCCACGACATCCCCGGCGCCTGGCCCGGCACACCCCCCGGCGAACTCTCCGGCTACGGCCTGTTCTGGGGCCTGTTCATCGGCCAGCTGATGGCCCTGTTCGTCCTGACGATGTTCGTGCTCGGCACGGTGGCCCGCTGGAGGGCCGGCCGGGCGAGACGCCGGGCGGAGAAGCCGGCGACGGCCGGGAAGGGGGCAGAGGCCCCGTACGAGACCGGCGCTCCCACGCCCCACGAGGCCCCGGCCCCACCGCAGTACGGGGCCCCCGGCCCGGCGCAGTACGGGACACCGGGCCCGGCGCAGCACACGACACCGGAGCCGGTGCAGCACGACGTACCGGCATCGGCACAGCACCAGTCCCCCGCAGCCACGCCCCAGGACGCACCCACGCCGACGCACTATGCGACACCGGCCTCGGCGCAGCACGACGTATCAACACCGGCGCAGCACCCCACCCCCACGCCGGCGCAGCACACCCACACCGCCACCCCCACCCCCGCCGCGGCGCAGCACGACGTCCCCATTACCCGCCGCGCGGCCCCCGAGCCCCCGCACCCGGCGGAACCGCCCGCCCCCCTGGCCCCCACCCCTGCGGCCGCGCCCGGAGCCCCCGCTTCCCTGTTCGGCCCGGGACGGGTGAGCGGGTGGGAAAAGGTTCTCGTAGCCCCCAGGGAGTCCCGCCAGACCACCGCCACCCAGGCGGTACGCGGCGCGGAGGGCCCAGCCCTGGTCGTCACCTCCAACGCCACCCTGTGGCAGGAGACGAAGGACGCCAGAGCCAAACTGGGCCCCGCCCATCTCTACGACCCGGCCCACCTCTGCGACACCCCGTCCCGCCTCCACTGGTCCCCCACCACCGGCTGCGAGGACAGGGAAACAGCGACCAGGAGAGCCACCGCCCTCCTCACCCCCGTCCGCCCCACCGCCAAACTCGACCAAGCGGTCAGCGACACGGCCACCACCCTCCTGCGGAGCTACCTGCACGCCGCCGCCATCGACGGCCGCACCATCCGCCACCTCCACCGCTGGTCCCAAGGCAACCAGATCCAGGACGCCGTACGCATCCTCCGCACCAACCCCAAGGCCGCCCCCGGCTCCGCGGGCGAACTCGAGGGCGCCCTCACGGCCCACCCCGAGCGCCGCGACATGGCCCAGCAGTTGAACACCCGCGCCCTCGCGGCCCTCTCCACGGTCAACATCCGGGAGGCGTGCACTCCCAACCGAACTGATGCCGTCGCCTTGGATTCCTTCGTCCACGAAGGGGGAACGCTTTATGTGGTGGGTGAATCCATCGAGGACCCCAGGACCAACCCGGGCGCGATGCCCTTCCTGACGGCCCTCGTCTCCAGCGTGGTCGAGCGCGGCCGGCACATGGCCGAACGGTCATCCTCCGGTCGCCTCGACCCACCACTCACGCTCGTCCTGGACGACGTCGCGGCCGTGGCCCCGCTTTCCCAGCTCCCGGAGCTGCTGGCCACCGGAGCGGACCGGGGCATGCCGACCCTGGCCCTGCTCCGGTCCCGCGAACAGGGCCGCGCCCGCTGGCCACACGACGAACTGCCGGTCTGAGGCACCGCCCTGAACCGGGCTCACTCCCGCTCGAGGACGAACTCCAGCTCCCGCTCCCCCGCGTCCCCGAGCGGCACGGTCAGCCCACTCGGCTCGAATCCGGCCCGGCGGTAGAACCGCTGCGCCCGCCCGTTCTCCTCGTGCACGATGAGCCGCACCCGCTCCAGCCCCCGCCCCCACGCCCACTCCAGGGCCGCGTCGAACAGCACCTCGGTCAGCCCGCTCCCGCGCTCCTCGGGCCGTACGAACACAGCGACCACGTGCCCCTGCTTCCGCTCGACCGGAAACCCGGCCCAGTCGGTCGTCCCGGGCTCCTCCACGAGCACGGTCAGCGTCCCCACCCACCGCCCGTCCGGCGCCTCGGCGATGATCTGCTGAGCCTTGTCCGCCCCTTCGGCGGCCCCCGCCGTCCGCTCCTGCCAGAAGGAGTCCGGCCTGGCCGCGGCCTCCTCGTACGTCTCCAGGAAGGCGAGGTGCGCCACCGGGTCCCGCAGCGCCGCGAGCCGCAGCTCCTTCGCCGCGGCCCACTCATCAGCACGGACGGACCGGATCACATAGCTCATGCGGGCCACGGTAGTACCCGGGTACGACACCCCTCACCCGATTACCACCGCCGGTCCGACGTCTGCCGCCCCCGCGCGCCCGAGCATCGAAGCATGCTGACAGCACACGAACTCACCAAACGTTACGGCGACCGTACGGTCGTCACGGACCTGTCCTTCACCGTCCGCCCCGGCACCGTCACCGGCTTCCTCGGCCCGAACGGCGCCGGCAAGTCAACGACGATGCGCATGCTCCTCGGCCTCGACGCCCCCACCCGCGGCCACGCCACCGTGGCCGGAAGCTCCTACGCGACCCACCCCGCGCCCCTCACAGAGTCGGCGCCCTGCTGGAGGCCCGCTCGGTCCACCCCGGCCGCACCGCCTACCACCACCTGCGCGCCCTCGCTGGCCTCGGCGCGGCCTACGACGGCTCCGGCGAAGGCGGGATGGACACGGTGGTCTTCGTCCTCCTGGGCACCCAGTTCGCCCAGATCAACCTGGGCGTCCTGGGCATCCTGGCCACCGCCGGCGAGTACTCCACGGGCCAGATCCGGGCCACGATGACAGCCGTCCCGCGCCGCCTGCCCGTGCTCTGGTCGAAGGCCGCCGTCCTGGCCGCGGTCGCCCTCCCCCTCACCCTGGCGACGAACCTCCTGACCTTCCCTCTGGCCCAGTCCTTCCTCACCGGAACCGACCAGGAGGCCGCCCTCGGCGACCCGGGCGTCCTGCGCGCCCTCGCGGGCAACGCGGCCGGACTCACCCTCCTCGCCGTCCTCGCCCTCGGCATCGGCGCCCTGGTCCGCTCGGTCCCGATGGCCATCGGCGCCTTCATCGGCCTCATCATGATCGTCCCGGAGATCCTGGCCATGCTCCCGTACGCGCCGGCCGACGACGCCGTCCGCTACTTCCCGGGCAAGGCCCTGGAGGCCCTCACCACAGCCCAGCTCATGCCCGGGGCTGCTTCCCCGGGCGCCGCCCTCCTGGCCATGCTCCTGTGGACGACTGCCGTCCTCGCGGTCGCGGCCTCGGTCCTGCGCCGCCGAGACGTGTGACGCCCGGCATCGCAGCCCTCACGATGGACCCCGTGACGGACGACAGAACACCGGAGCCTCTCACCGAATACGCCCACCGCCTCACCGGCCGGGTGCGCGCCCTCGACCGACGCCACCCGCTGCTGTGGGACCTGCACTTCACCGGCTTCTGGGTGACGGCCGCCCTGATCGACTACGCCGGCGGCGGCTGGCGCCACAACGCCCACAGCCTCGACGTCCCCGGCTGGCTCCTCCTCACCTTGAGCCTGGGCCTCTCAGTCCCCCTCCTCTGGCGCCGCACCCACCCAGGGGCGGTCCTCGCCGCCATGGTCCCCTTCGCCCTCGTCAACGCCTGGACCGGCGCCGCCCTGCAGGCCGCCCTGCTCCAACTGGTCCTGATCTACCACCTCGCGCTGCGCCGGGCCCTGCGCACCCTGTGGTGGGCCACAGCCCTGGTGATCGCCCCGGTCCTGGTGTCGGCCGTCCGCCACGGGGAGGGCAGCTGGGACCAGCAGATCGGCTCCCATCTGATGTCCATCACGGTCGCCGCCCTCATCGGCGTCACCGTCCGCACCCGACGCGACCACACCGAGGCTCTGGAGGACCGCGCCCGCCGCCTGGAGACCGAACGCGACCAGCAGGCCCAGCTCGCCACCGCCGCCGAACGCGCCCGCATCGCCCGCGAGATGCACGACATCATCGGCCACAACCTCTCCGTCATCACCGGCCTCGCGGACGGCGGCCGATACGCGGCCGCCAAGTCCCCCGAGCGCGCGGCCCAGGCCCTCGACGCCATCGCCACCACCAGCCGCCAGGCCCTCACCGAACTCCGCCGCCTCCTCGACGTCCTCCGCGAGGAAGAGAGACAGCAAGCCGACCTGACCCCCCAGCCCGGCCTCACCGACCTGGACCAGCTCCTCGACGGCGTGCGCTCCGCCGGCCTCCCGGTCAGCACCACCACTCACGGCAGCCACACACTTCCCCCCGGCCGACAGCTCACCGTCTATCGCGTCATCCAGGAAGCCCTCACCAACACCCTCAAACACGGCGGCCCCGACGCCACCGCGGAGATAGACCTGTCCTACGAGGACAAGGCCGCAGTCACGGTCACGATCACGGACACAGGTCACGGCAGCCTCCCTCCCGGACCCTCCCCTGATGGTCGTGGACTACCAGGAATGCGCGAGCGAACCGCCCTGTACGGCGGCACACTTGAGGCCGGACCCCGCCCGCACCCCGAGCAGGGCTGGCGCGTCCGCCTACACCTCCCGGAGGAAACCCCGCAGTGACCACGGTCCTCATCGCCGACGACCAGCCCCTCCAGCGCTTCGGCTCCCGCATGCTCCTGGAGAGCCAGGACGACATGACAGTCGTGGGCGAGGCGGCGAACGGTGGAGAAGCGGTCCGCATGGCGGCCGAGCTCCACCCCGACGTCGTCCTCATGGACATCCGCATGCCCGGCCTGGACGGCATCGAGGCGACCCGCCGCATCACCGCCGCCGGCGACCGCACCCGCATCCTGATCGTCACGACCTTCGACCTGGACGAGTACGCCTACGCCGGACTCCGCGCCGGAGCCTCCGGCTTCCTCGTCAAGGACGCCCAGCCCGAGGAACTCCTGGCCGGCATCCGCGCGGTCGCCACGGGCGACGCGGTCGTGGCCCCCAGCCTCACCCGCCGCCTCCTCGACGCCTACGTCCACCACCTGCCCACCGACTCCACCGCGCAGACGCCGCAGCAGGACTCGCGCCTCGCTTCCCTGACCGACCGGGAACGCGAAATCCTCACGGTCATCGGCCAGGGCTGGACGAACACGGAGATAGCCACCCGCCTCCACCTGGCCGAGTCGACGGTGAAAACCCACGTGGGCCGCATCCTCGCCAAAACCGGCTCCCGCGACCGCATTCAGGCGGTCATCCTGGCGTACGACACCAAGCTGGTCCAGCCGTCGTAAAACGCAGAAAACCCCCGCATCCGAAGATGCGGGGGTTTTCCCAAAAATTGTTCGGCGGCGTCCTACTCTCCCACAGGGTCCCCCCTGCAGTACCATCGGCGCTGTAAGGCTTAGCTTCCGGGTTCGGAATG
>NZ_JBVIPD010000029.1:88126-110373 GCF_055578235.1 Streptomyces sp. NPDC033136 | reverse complement strand
GACGAACTGATCGCCCGAACGCTCCCACGACGACGCCGGAACCATGCCTGAACAGCGGAAACTCAGTGATCACATCCGGTAAGACAACGGCTTCTGAGCTGACACGGCGGGGCGGGCAGGACGGGTGGGACGGGCGGCGGTCAGCCGTCGAGTCGCCGGCGCACCGCGGTCGCGCATCTGCGCAGACGCACGCGCGAGAGAGTCAGCAGGGCCGAGCAGACGGCCAGTGACGACTCGGTGAGCGAGGGAACGGCGGCCTCCGCCATCGGAGAGGGCGCGCGGCGGCGCAGTACGTCCTCCCTCGCGATCCCGAGCAGGTCGTCGTGCGGGCGGGGCGGGAATGCCGTGGTCATTCGTCACCTCTTGGGCCATCCGATGTCGTCGTCGGACGGCACGTCCCGGTTCGGCCCCCGAGGTACGCATCCGCTCCTGGGTGGGGCTGTACGCCGTGCAGGAACCGGATGCTTCATGGACGACTCCAGGGCGGGGGCAGGACAGCGCGCAGGCGCTTCCGACGTATGGCGCTGGAAATCCTGGCCGGATCCGCTAAAGGGCCGCTCGAGGAACACGTGAGAGCCATGCGGACGCGTACACGCGGACGCGGATGCCGCCGCTCCCAAACGACCGAAGCCCCCGTGACGGCCGGCGGCCGACGGGGGCGTATCGGTGGGCGGGGTCCGGTCGCCCGGCGGCCCGGCGGAGGCTCAGGCGATGCCCTCGGTGGCGGTGGTCCCGGGGGCGACGGGCCAGCCGATGTCGTCGGAGGTGGTACCCGGGGCGACGGGCCAGCCGATGTCGCCCTCGGTGGTGGCGGCGGTGGTGGTGGTCTTCGGGGGGACGGGCCAGCCGATGTCGTCGGAGACGGTCCCGGGGGCGACGGGCCAGCCGATGTCGCCGTCGGTGGGGGCGGCGGTGGTCTTCGGGGGGACGGGCCAGCCGATGTCGTTCGCGGTGGCGATGCCGGCCGTGGAGAGGACGGTGGCGGCGATGGCGGCGGCGACGGTCGTGACGGCGGCGGTGATGCGCTTCATGGCTGGCTCCTCGGTGTCAATTCCGTGTTCGGTCCTTGGCAACCTCTTGCCAAGAGATTGGCAAGAAGGTCTCGGGAATCACTCGGAAATCAGTTGATGGATGCTCGAGCAGGGCACCGAAGGCGCTCCTCGGCGCGTGGCGAGGCACCCGCTTTGCCACCACGAAGGCCCTCTGACCAGCGAGGACGCGAAATCTTGGCAAAACGGGGAATGGCTCGGCAACGCTAGGAAAGCTCTGGGGAACGCACCGAGGAACGCCTTTGCCGCACCCAGTCCGCAGCCCTCGCCACTAGAGCGCCGCTGGAGCCGACATTGCCAACCCGCCCGAAGTTCTGGCAACTTATTGCCAAGCAAGAGGCAATGAGTTGTCAACATGTGTCCGCTGATCGGGGGAGGTCGGAAGTGAACGCGATGCCTCACGGTGACCGTGGCCGAAGGGTCCACCTGGACAGCGCCGGCCTGGGCCGGATGACAGTCGCCACCCGCGCGGAACTCACCGAGTGGACACGGCACGAGGACCGCCATGGTCCGCACGAGGTGGACGAGCACGTCCATCACGTCGTGCGCCGCGAACTCGACGCGAGCCTGGCGGCCCTGCTGGGCACGCCGGCCGGCGACACCGTCCTGTCCACCGGCGCGGCCGACGCGTTCGCCACCCTGGTGCCGCGCCTCCCGCTCGGCCCGGGCGACCGGATCTGGACGACCCCCTACGAGGGCGTCGCCAACCTGACCGTACTGTCCGCCCTGCGCGACCGGGCCCGTTGCCGGCTGGAGGTCGTACCGCTGCGCCCGGACGGCGACCTGGACCTGGAGTGGATGGCGGCGCACATCGACGACGACGTCGCCCTGGTGTCGGTGGCACACGTCCCGGCGGGCTGCGGCATCGTCGCCCCGGTGGAGGACATCGGCCGCATCCTCGCCCCGTACCGGTGCCTCTACGCCGTCGACGCCTCGTACGCCGTCGGCCAGCTCCCCGTGAACGCGGGACGCATCGGCTGCCAGCTGCTCACCGGGGACGGCTGGCGGTTCCTGCGCGGCCCGGAGTCGGTCGGGTTCGCCTACGCGGCACCCGAGTTGCGGCAGGTACTGGCCCCGTACGGCACGGCACCCCTGGTTCCGCCGGAGGGCGCGCGCGTCGTCGCGCTGAGCGCCGCCCTGGCCGAGCAGGAGGAGGCCGTTCCCGCCGGGGACCTCGCCGCCGTCCTGCGTGCCGCCGTGCAGGAGACGCCCGGCGCCGAGCTGATCGCCCCCGGGCGGGTCCAGTCCGGCATCGTCACTTTCCGGCACGCCGAGGTGCCCGCCGGACCGCTGCGCCGGGAGCTCGCCGTCCGTGGAATCACCGTGGGCAAGACGGTCGCGCAGGAGACCCCGCTGTACCTGCCCGGGCACGGAGTCACCGCCGCCGTGCGCGTCTCCGTCCACCACGACAACTCGACGGAGGACGTCGCCCGGTTCGCGCAGGCGTTCCGGGACGTCCTGGCCGGGCACAGGCACCACACCGCGCCGACGGCCGTCCGGGCGGCGGCGCCCGCTCCCGTGGCGACGGCGGGCGTCGGGGCGGTGGCGGCCCCGGTGGCGGCGGGCCCGCGCGCCGTGTCCGCCTTCCCGGCGGCCGAGAGAGGCGGCGCGGTCCCGGCGGTACGCGTCCCGCGTCCGCGGCGGCGTACGGCCGGGCGACGGCACCTGGCGCTGGTGTCCGGCCCCGCGTCGGACGGCACGGCCTGAAGCCCAGCGGGTGAGAGAACCGGGCCGCCGGCCGGGGCGCTCCGGCGGGCCGTGCGCCCTGCCGCTCGAGGAACGCACGAGAAACTCGCGAGGTCCGCACGAGACGGTGCCACGGCGCCTGGCAAAACATTGCCCGGCTGTTGCCCGGCGCCCTACGCTCGTTGCGGCTTCGGACGGCTCGCCCCTTCTGCCTCGTGGCCACCCCCCACCCGCCTGCCCTCAGGGATTGGTCACATGCTCCAGCAGCCGGCTTTCGGCCGACGTCTCCGGAAACTGCGCCAGGCCCGCGGGCTGTCCCAGACCGCGCTGGCGGGTGACGGCATGTCCACCGGATACCTCTCCCGGCTGGAGTCCGGCGCCCGCCAGCCCACCGAACGGGCCGTCGCCTACCTCGCCGGACGGCTCGGTCTGGAAGCGGCGGACTTCGAGGAACCCGCGGGCGGTTCGCTCGCCCACGCGCTCACCCTGGCCGCCTCCACCGGCTCCGACGCGGCGATCGAAACCCTCCGCGAGGCCCTCGCCGCCGAGGGGCACGAGACGCCAGTGCTGCGCTGGCAGGCACTGTGGCACCTGGCCCGGCAGCGGCGCGTCCAGGGCGACCACACCGGTGAACGGGAGTACCTGGAGGAGCTGGTACGGCTCGGTGACCAGGTCGGGCTGACCGCGCTGCGGGTGCGCGGGCTGACCCGGTACGCCCGTTGCCTGCGCTCGCTCGGCGAGATCACCGACGCCCGCGACGCCGCGACGACCGCCCACCGTCTCGCCCAGGAGGACGAGCTGGAGGCGGACGACCGTGCGGCGGTGCTGCTCGCCCTGGTCTCCGTGGAGGCCGAGGCGGGCCGGATGCCCGACGCCCGGGCCCACGCCGACGAGCTGGTCGCGCTGGTCGCGGGCCGGTCGGACGCGGTGTGGGCCGAGGCGATGTGGACCGCGGCGGCGGTACTGGTCCGGCAGGGCGACTATGCCACCGCGCAGGCCCGTCTGGAGGAGGCGCTGGAGAAGTTCGACAGCGGTGAGGACCTCGTGCTCTGGCTCAGGCTCAGGACCGCGACGGGCCGGCTGCACCTCCAGAAGCGGCCCCCGGACCCTGAGGCGGCCGAACGGTGCGCCACGCAGGCGGAGTCGGCGCTCGCCTTCGTCGGGACGTCCGGCCTGCGCCAGGAGCTGACCGCGCTCAAGGCCGATCTCGCCTTCCTCACCGCCCGGTACGACGACGCCCGCGTGCTGCTCGGTGAACTCGCCCAGGCGCAGCCCATGATGACCTACCGGGACCGGATGCGGCTGGACATCCTGCGCCACCAACTGCGCATCCGCTCCGGCGACGACAGCGGCGTCCAGGGCCTGCGCGCCCTGGCCGAACAGGCCCAGGCCGACGCCAACATCGACCTGGCCGCGGACATCTGGCGCATCCTCGCCGAGTCCCTGGTCGAGTCCACCGGGGAGCGGGGCACGGCCGCGTCCGGGGCCTGACCACCCGGTCGGCCACGGGCCGGGCCCGGTGTGCGGCCGGCCCCGCCCGCTTCCCCGGCCGCGCCCGCTTCCCCGGCCGCGCCCGCTTTCCCGGGCCCGCCCGCTTCCCCGGCCCCGCGTGGGCCGCCGGCCGGGCCGTCCGCCGTCCGGGCGGAGCCGCCACCGGCGCGGGGAGCACGGGCGGACAGCCGCGCACCCGACGCGTGCCGGTGCTCGCCGGTGCTCGCCGGAGGCCGGACGTCCCGTGCCGAGCGCCGCCCCACCGACGGGATCGCCGGGATCCGGCGCGACGTAAGGGTCCGTCTTCCGCCGCGCCCGGTTGTGGCGGCGTACGCCCGGCGGCGGTTCGCGCGCGAGGGCCGACGTCCCGTCCAGGTTCCGCGGGTCGCCCGCCCGCCGGCGCGGGGACGGGCGGGCCACGGGCGGCGCGCGGTCGGCGGCGGGGTGGTCCGCACGGGGGACGGGGCCGGGGGCGAGAACACGGGGCGGCGGCTGGTGACGTTCATGGGGTCCTCCGGAAGGCTCGTCGTCGGTGGTCGCGTCGGTGGTCGCGTCGGCGGGTGCGTCGGCGGGTGCTCGATAGGTGCTGGGGTGGGGGGACGTCTAGAGCAGGTCACCGAGGTCGTCGTCGAGGGGGCTGTGGAGGTGGTCGAGGCAGGGCTCGTAGGTGTCCTCGCCGTGGGTCTCGTACCAGCCCTCGGGGACGGCGGCCGTCGCCGGCCACAGGGCGCGGTAGCCGGTCGCGTCGGCGAGGACGACGAAGGTGGCGTGCTCGTCGGCGAACGGGTCGTCGTGGGCCGGACCGTCCAGCACCCGCAGGCTGCCGTCCTCGTCGAGGCGGGCGGCGCGGCCGGTGCGCCACATGCGGGCGGTGCCGCCGTCGGGGCCGCCGAACGGGTCGGGCAGGAACCGTTCGCCGTCGCCCCCGGGCTCCCCGGCGTACCCCTGGGCCACGCCCGCGCCCGCGATGTACAGGGACCCGATCTCTCCCGGGCCCACCGGACGCAGCAGGGAGTCGAGGAGGTAGGCCCGGTAGCCGGGGGCGGGCCGGGGCGGGGAGCCGGGCACCTGCTCGACGACCAGCCTGCCCTCGGCCCAGCCGCCGCTCACGCTCAGCCCGGCGCCCTCGGCCCGGGCGAGCGCCAGCAGCGCGCACAGCACGTCGTCGGCGCCTCCCAGCACCATCCGGGCACCCCGCCGGCGCAGCCAGCCCAGCACCTCGTGCGGCACGTCCCGGGTGAGCGAGCCGTCCGGGACATGGACGCGCGCGCCGCACACCAGGGCGCTCAGCAGCCCGATCGCCGCGTCCCCGTCCGGGTAGCCGCGCACGAGCCAGGCCGTGTCCGCCGGTGCGGCCCCGGCCGCCGCCGCGACGGCCTCGCCGCCCACCGCGACCGTGCCGTCCTCGCCGGGCACCAGCAGCAGCGGGGCGCCGGGGCACGGCGGCCGGAGCCGGTCGGCGTCCGTCACCGGCCAGTGTCCGGCCGGCGGCAGCGGGCCGGCGGTCTCCTCGCGCACCAGCCGGGCCGCGCCGGGCACGGCGGGCAGCAGCAGGTCCGCGGTCTCGTCGAGCAGCAGCACCGCGGGGTGCGGTGCCTCGCCGAGGCCCAGCGCCGGGTCGACGGGCAGCAGCGCGGCTCCCGTCTTCACCACGGCCAGCGCGGCCACCGCGAACCCGGCCGGTGAGGACAGGGCGGTGAGCACGCAGGTGCCGGGGCCGGCCCGGTGCTCCAGGAGAGCGTGCGCCAGCAGGTCGGAGCGGGCGTCGAGTTCGGCGTAGTCGAGGCCGGGCAGGGCGACCGCCCCGGGAGCCCGCGCCACCTGCGCCGCGAACAGCGAGGCCACGTCCCCCTCGGCGGGCGGCGCGTCCGCACCCGCGCACGCCCAGATCCCCGTACCCGGCCGGGTGTCCGGGCGGGCGGCGGTGACGGTGGACGGAGTGGACGGCGCGGGCAGCGCGGGGCGGGGCGCGGGTGCGGCTGCGCCGTCCGGATGCGGCGGCAGGGTGTCGGGTGCCGTCCGCGCGGACGGGATCGCGCCCTCCGGCAGACGGGCCGGCCGGCGGGTGTGCGGGACGGTGTCCGGGCCGGCGTCGCGGCCCGCTGCCGCCGGGGTGCCGGCGCAGCCGGCCGCCTCGACGACGGGTGCCGCGTAGACGCCGGTGAGCGGGCCCGCGGGAACCTGCTCGGGGTCGAGCAGGACGAGGTCCAGGAGGTCGGGGCGCTCGCCCCAGGTGGGCACGGCGCGGAACCCGAGGCGCTCGGCGGCCCGGCACAGTGCCTCCGGGGCGGGGGCGGGCGCGTCCTGCGGAGCCAGGTCGATGCCCTCCAGGGGGTCGAAGAGGGACTGCATGGCCGCGTACTCGTCGTGCACCCGGCGGTTGGGTACGGCGGCCAGGCGCAGCACGGCGGGGCGCCGGGCGCGCAGGTGGTCGACGAGCCCGGCGGCGGTGTTGATCTCCTCGCCCCAGCGGGCGCGGGGCGCGGTGGTGAGGTCGGCGGCGGGTTCGGCGGTGGAGAGGACCACGTCGTAGCGGTAGCGGGTCAGTTCGTTGTGCTGGACGCCGCGCTTGACGCGTACGTCGACCGCGCGCACCGCGGGCAGGTCCCGGGCGAGGGCGTCGAACAGGGCGGGAGAGAGCAGCAACTCGGTCTCCAGGGCGACCTCGCGGCGGACGCGGCGGCGCAGCGCCTCGCGGTCGCCCCGGGCGGCACCCGGCCGGGCCAGCGCGGTGCCGGTCCGGAAGCAGTGGGCGAGGTCGAGGTTGCGCAGGTCGCCGAGGAACAGCGAGCCGCCCGGGGCGAGCAGCGGCAGCAGGCGCTCGACGAGGGTGCGCAGGCCGGCGAGGTCCGGGACGTACTGGACCACCGAGTCGACGACGATCGTGTCGAAGTGCCCGGCGGACAGACCGTGGGTGTCCTCGGCGCCGCGGCACTCGAGCCGGACCTTCTCCCCCAGCACCGGGTCGGCCTCCACCCGCGCGGTGAGCGCGGCGACGGCAGCGGGGGAGGAGGCGGTGGCCCAGTACTCCCGGACCTCCTCGTCGCGGGCGAGGCGGGTCAGCAGCGTCCCGGTGCCGGCACCGACCTGCAGGACCCGGCGGCGCGGCAGCTCGCGGATCCGGCCGAGGGTGGCGTCCCGCCACTCCCGCAGGTGCGCCGGCGGGATCGGCAGGGCGTCGTAACTGCTGATCCCGCCGGTCGGGCCGTCGCCCGGCACGGTGGCGAGGGCGTCCTGCTGCTCGTTGAGGCCGGAGTCGAACATCAGTAACCCGCTCCTTAGGACAGCGCCTTCCGGCTGGGCCCGGCTTGGCAAAACGTTGCCTGAAGGTTGGCAAAGGCGTCTTGAGGTGATGTCTCGCACCGGTCGAAGGGCGGTGGATCCGCTGGTGGCACGGGTTGGTCCGGCGCCCGGACGAGATGTGTCCGGTTGCCGGGGGCGGCGTCGGCGTCCCCTCGCGGCGGGAGCCTCGAGGAGTATTTGAAGGATGCTCGATCCGAGCCTCAGAAACTGTCCGCACCGAGTTCGGCTTCCTTGGAGCGACGCCGGGCCACCCCCGGTGTCGCTCCAAGGACACGGACGGAAGCGGAGGCTGAGATCATGACCGTCGAGCTGGTGGACACCACCGTCGAACGCCCGCTCCAGAGCCGGACGTTCGCCGCCCTGTACGCGGAGGCGCAGGAGTTCTACGCGCACCAGATGCGGATCCTGGACGCGCACGACGCCGAGCGCTGGGCGCTCACCTTCACCGAGGACGCCGTCCTCGAACTGCCGACCCTCCCCGGGCCCGTGCGCGCCCTCGACGGGCTCGCCCGCTACGTACGGTCCGGCGCGGAACGGCAGCGGCGGGCCGGCGGCCGCCTCGACCACTGGGTCGGCATGCTGGACGTACAGCCCCAGCCGGACGGAACGCTGCACACCCGCTGCTCGGCCCTGGTGTACGCGACGCCGGGCGGGGGAAGCCCCAAGGGGCTGCGCGTGTGCGTCATGGAGGACGTCCTGGTCCGCACCGCAGGCGAGTGGCGCGTCGCGCACCGCCGGGTGACCCGCGACGACCTGGCCTGAACACTCGACCGAGAGCAGCCAGACGCACAGGAGGCAGCCATGCCGGAGCTACGTCCCATCCCGGTACCGCACGCGCGCGACGACGAGACGACCGCCTCCCGGGCCTGGGCCGAGGCACTCGCGATGACCCGCGGGGACGCGGACCGCTCCGACCGCGCCCACCGCCCCCAGGGTGAGCTGGTGGCCGCCGCGCTGTCGGCGCACCGCACGCTGTCGCGGGAGTTCGGACGGAGCGTGCCGGTCACGGCCCTCGGGCCGGACGGTGCCCCGCGAGGACTCGCCGCCTTCGTCGCCGTGTACGCCGTCCAGCAGGCGCGGGAGCAGCGGGGCCAACGGGCGCGGCAGGAGCAGGAGCGGGCGGTGCAGCGGGACTGGGGCAAGCGGGTACGGCGGGACGAGCGCGGTCTGGGAGAGGCAGCCTGACGCGGACGCGCCGGACGACGCGTCTCGCCCACACGGAGCGGGCCCCGGTGCTGCGACCGCAGCACCGGGGCCCGCTCACGATGTGCGCCTCAGATGCCTGAGGCGGCCTGAGGCGGCCTCAGGCGGCCGAGGACACATCCTCCACCGAGTGGGTACGGCCCAACTCTCGCTCGGTGCGCCCCAGCACGATCGAGTCGGCGATCTCACCGCTGCGTACCGCCATGTTCGACAGCAGGGCCGACGTCAGACCGTGCGTGTGCTCGGTGCCGCCCTGGAGGTAGACGCCGCAGGTCAGTCCCGACGAGGAGACGAGGCGGTAGTCGCGCTCCACCCGGTGCCGGCCCGACGCGTCGCGTGCGAAGTGCGCGTCGAAGTCGTCGCCGAGCAGGCGGGCCGGGTCCACCCCGTCGTAGCCGGTGGCGAACACCAGCGCGTCCACGGCCAGGTCCTCCGTCCGGTCGTCGAGCAGCGAGCGCAGCACCATCCGCGTGCCCTGGCCGGTGCTCTCGACCTCGACGACCCGGGTGAGGTTGCGGAAGTGCAGCCGGTGGGTGCCGCGCACCTGCTCGTCGTACGACCGCTGGTACAGCGCCCGGATGACGTCGGTGTCGACCACCGAGTAGTTGGTGTTGCGGTGGTAGCGCCAGAACGCGTCCCGGGCCCGGTCGGTGCCGTAGTAGTACTCGTCGACCGCGCCGGGGTCGAAGACCTGGTTGGCGAAGGGGGTGTCGTCGGCGACGGAGTAGCCGTAGGACGGGATGACCGCGGAGACCTCGGCGTGCGGCAGCGAGTCGTAGAAGAACCGGGTGATCTCCGCCGCGCTCTGGCCGGCGCCAACCACCGCCACGCGCTTGAGCTCCTGCGGGTCGCGCGCGTTGAACCTGCTGAGGAACTGCGAGCTGTGCCACACCCGTTCGTCGGCCGTCACGCCCTCCGGCAGGCGCGGCACCAGGCCCGTGGAGATGACCACGTTGCGGGCGGTGACCACGCTGGTGGTGCCGTCGCCGCCGCGCACCTCGATCTCCAGGAGGTCGGGCCGGAGGGTCCCGCCCTCGGTGGCGGGCCGGATCGAGGTGACCTCGGTGCCGTAGGTGACCCGGTCGCTCAGGCCGGCGGCCGCCCACTCCAGGTACTGGTGGAATTCCTGCCGGGTCGGGAAGAAGTCCTGGTTGTTCACGAACTGCACCAGCCGGTTCGAGGAGTGCAGGAAGGAGATGAAGCTGAACCGGGACATCGGGTTCCTGAAGGTCGCCAGGTCCTTCAGGAATGAGATCTGCATGGTCGTGGACGGCAGCAGCATGTTCCGGTGCCAGCCGAAGGTGGGCTGCCGCTCGAAGAAGTGATACCTGAGCGGATGCTGCGGAGCGCTCGTCTCGTGCTCCTCCAAGGCGATCGCGAGCGACATGTTGGACGGGCCGAACCCGATACCGATCACGTCGTAGATCTCTTGGTGGCGCCTACCCGTTATGCCCATGGAAAATTCTCCCGCTTACGTCTGGAAAACTCGACCGGTGGCCCGAGAGACCGTTCTGTGCTGCTGCTCCGAGGAGCACGAGGAGCATCTCAAAGGCAACTTGAAGACGGCATGAAGACCATTCGAGAGCTTCTTGAGGTGCGCGATATTCGAAAACGTTGTCCTGTCGACAGGACACCGGTATGGTCGGCGAAGATTCCCGACAACTCCGCGTGACGCGGCCGACGGAGTAAGTGTCCGGAGTAATGCGATCAGTCACACTCTGAGCCTGATCCATGCCTTGAGTCAATTGCCGAGAGGGTGAACCCGGATGTTCGTGCCCAGCTTCTATCGCGAACCGGACAATTCGTGGATGGTGGATCTGGTCCGTGGTAATCCATTGGCGCTCGCCGTGTCCAATGGATGCCCCGAGGAGGGTCCTTTCGCCACGCATCTTCCGGTCATATTCGATCCCGTGAGGTCCGGCGACCGGCCCGGCGAGCTGCCGGGGGCCACGCTGCTCGGGCACATGAACCGGGCCAACCCGCACTGGTCGGCCCTCCGGACGGGCGGCATCCTGCTGCTGACGTTCACCGGGCCGCACTCCTACGTGTCGCCCACGGCGTACGAGACGACCCCCGCCGCCCCCACCTGGAACTTCACGGCGGTGCACGCCCGGGGCGTGGTGGAGAAGATCGACTCCACGGAGGAGACGCTGGACGTGGTGAAGGCCACCGTGCGCGCCTACGAGGGGGAGTTCGGCGACGGCTGGGACATGACCGAGTCGGTCGACTACTTCCGCAAGATCCTGCCCGCCGTGGGCGCGTTCCGGTTCACGGTGACCCGGGCCGAGGGCATGTTCAAGCTCAGCCAGGAGCAGCCGGCCGAGGTGCGCGAGCGGGTACGGGAGTCTTTCGGGCAGAGCGCGTGCCGGTACAAGCGCGAGACCGCCGGGCTGATGAGCCGGCTGCCGTGACCTGCCCGGGTCCCGGTGCAGGGAGTCTCGGCACCGAGGCCCCCGGTACCGACGGTTCACGCGCACCGACGGTTCACGCGCTGACGGCCACCGGCCGGACGGGGTCCCGCGCGTCCTCCAGGGCGCTCGCCGCCGCGCTGTCCAGCGTGGCCGTCACCCACTGCTCGAAGTCGACGCCCAGCTGCTCCGCCGCCTCGTGCCACCGTCGCAGACGGTGGCCGGGGACCTCCAGGCGGCCGCTCGGCTCGGTGAGGGTGCGCGGCCGGCGCTCGTCCTGGCGGGCGGCGCGCAGGGCGGCGCGCAACTGCTTGGTGCTCCACCGCCCCTCCTCTGCGCGGTCGAGCCAGAGATCCTGCTCCTCGGCCGGCATGGAGGCCAGCTCGGCGTGGTGTTGGAAGCTCAGGGCGGGGCGGCGCCGGGCGAGGCCGAAGCGGCGTGCGACCCACGCGTAGTTGCGCAGGGTCTGGTACGAGAGGCCGGCGGCGCGGATCCCGCGCTGGTAGCGGTCGGTGTAGTGGTCCTTGCCGTAGACGAGCCAGTCGCCCAGCCACCAGGAGGACGAGTCGAGGACGCCGGCGAGCTGCTGTCCGGCCCGCTCCCACTCGTCGTACGCCATCCGGGCCGGCATCCGCAGGCCCACTCTCGTCGTCAGCACCTGGCCCCCGTGGGGCTGGGGGTGGGTGTTCGCCGGGCCGCCGGGCGACCCCGCGGTCCGACCGGCCTGACGCGTCATCATGCCTCCAGGGGAAGAGCGCTTCATCGGTAGGACCTCTCGCCCGCGACCGGCTCAGGCCGCCGCCGGCACCTCGCCGAGGGCCTCGCCCAGGGCCGCCCGGAAGCGGTCGAGGAACGTGTCCACCTCGCGGTCCGACACGATCAGCGGCGGGGCGAGCCGGACGACGTCCGGCATCACCGCGTTCACCAGGAGCCCCCGGTCCTCGGCCGCCCGCTGCACGCGCGCCGCCGCGTCCCCGTCGAGCACGACGCCCAGCAGCAGCCCGGCGCCGCGCACTTCGCGCACCAGCGGGTGGCGCGGGTGCTCCAGGCCGTGCCGCAGCCGCTGCCCCGTCCGGGCCACGTGGTCCAGGAGGCCCGCCCGCTCGATGGTGTCCAGTACGGCGAGGGCGGCCGCGCACACCACCGGGTTCCCGCCGAAGGTGGAGCCGTGCGCGCCGGGCGTGAGCAGCTGGGCGGCCCGGCCGAAGGCGAGCGTCGCGCCGATGGGCAGACCCCCGCCCAGACCCTTGGCGAGGGTCACGACGTCCGCCTCGACGCCCTCGGTCTCGGCCGCGAACCAGCGGCCCGTGCGCCCGATGCCGGTCTGGATCTCGTCCAGGACGAGGAGGGTCCCGGTCGCCTCGGTGATCGCGCGGGCGGCCCGCAGATAGCCGGGCGGGGGGACGACCACGCCGTTCTCCCCCTGCACGGGCTCCAGCACCAGCAGCGCGGTGTCCGGCGTGACGGCACCGCGCAGGGCCTCGACGTCCCCGTACGGCACATGGGTGACGTCGCCCGGCAGCGGCCGGAAGGGGAGCTGCTTGGCGGGCTGGCCGGTGAGGGCCAGGGCGCCCATGGTGCGGCCGTGGAAGCCTCCGGACGCCGACACCATGTGCGTACGGCCGGTGAGGCGGCCGATCTTGAACGCCGCCTCGTTGGCCTCGGCCCCGGAGTTGGAGAAGTAGACCCGGCCGTCCGGGCGCCCGGCGAGCCGCAGCAGGCGCTCGGCGAGCCGCACGGTCGGTTCGGCCATGAACAGGTTCGAGACGTGTCCGAGCGAGGCGACCTGCTCGGACACGGCCCGGACGAGCGCGGGGTGAGCGTGGCCGAGCGAGTTGACCGCGATGCCGCCGACGAAGTCGAGGTACTCGTTGCCCTCCGCGTCCCAGACGCGGACGCCCCGGCCGCGGACCAGCGGCAGCCGAGGGGTGCCGAAGTTGTCCATCATGGCGCCCTGCCAGCGCCGGGTCAGCGCCGCGTTGCCCGCATCCACGCCGGCGAGGTCCGCGACGCCGTTCGCACCGCCGCTCACGCCGTCGCCCCCCGGACGTCGGCTTCGTCGTCCGGAACGACCACCGTGCCCGCCCCGTCGTCGGTGAACATCTGCAGCAGGATGGAGTGCCTGACCCGGCCGTCGATGACGCGGGCGGAGCCCACGCCGTTGTTCACGGCGTGCAGGCAGCTCTCCATCTTGGGGATCATCCCGGACGACAACCGGGGCAGCAGACCGGTCAGTTCGCCGGCGGTCAGGCGGGGGATCACCTCGTCGCTGTCCGGCCAGTTCCGGTACAGGCCCTCGACGTCGGTCAGGATCAGCAGCGTCTCGGCGCCGAGCGCGACGGCGAGGGCCGCGGCCGCGGTGTCGGCGTTGACGTTGAACACACCGCCCTCGGCGGCGTCCTTGTCGTCCTCGGGCCGGGCGATGGGGGAGACGACGGGGATGCGTCCGTTGTCGATGAGGCCCCGCACGATCCCGGCGTCGACGTGGGCGATCTCGCCGACGCGGCCGATGTCCACGGGCGCGCCGTCCTTGTCGGCGTAGTGCTTGACGGCGGTCATCAGACGGGCGTCCTCACCCGTGAGGCCCACCGCGTGCGGGCCGTGCGCGTTGAGCAGCCCGACCAGCTCGCGCTGCACCTGCCCGGCCAGGACCATGCGGACGACCTCCATGGTCTCGTCCGTGGTGACTCGCAGGCCGCTCTCGAACCGGGACTCCAGACCCAGACGCCCGAGCTGCGCGCTGATCTGCGGGCCGCCGCCGTGCACCACGACCGGTTTCAGGCCCGCGTGCCGCAGATAGAGGATGTCCATGGCGAAGGCCGCCTTGAGGTCGTCGTCGACCATGGCGTTGCCGCCGAACTTGATGACGACGGTCTTGCCGTGGTGGCGCGCCACCCACGGCAGCGCCTCGATGAGGGCGCGGGCCTGGGGCATGGCCGCGTGCTCGCCGGAGCGGTCGCGGCCGGAGGAGTGGGGGAGTCGCCGAGGAGACGGTGAAGCACTCATGATGAATACTCGCTGTTCTCGTGGACGTAGTCGGCGGTCAGGTCGTTGGTCCAGACGACGGCGTGGTCCGCGCCCTCGGCGAGGTCCACGGTGATCCGGACCTCGCGGCCGGTCATGTCGACCAGCGCGCGGTCCTCCCCCACCGAGCCGTCCTTGCACACCCACACGTCGTTGATGGCGACGCTCAGCCGATCGGGCGCGAACGAGGCGGAGGTGGTGCCGACGGCGGACAGCACACGGCCCCAGTTGGGGTCCTCGCCGTGGACGGCACACTTGAGGAGGTTGTTGCGGGCGACGGAGCGGCCCACCTCGACGGCGTCGTCCTCGCTCGCGGCGCCCACGACCTCGACGCGGATCTCCTTGGAGGCACCCTCCGCGTCCCCGACGAGCTGCCGGGCCAGGTCGGCGCAGACCGCGCGGACGGCGTCGGCGAACTCCTCGTACCCGGGAGCGACGCCGGCGGCACCGGAGGCGAGCAGCAGCACCGTGTCGTTGGTGGACATGCAGCCGTCCGAGTCGACGCGGTCGAAGGTGACCCGGGTGGCGGCGCGCAGGGCGCCCTCCAGGGCCCGGGCGTCGACGTCGGCGTCGGTGGTGAGGACGACGAGCATGGTGGCCAGGCCCGGGGCGAGCATCCCGGCGCCCTTGGCCATGCCGCCGACCGTCCAGCCGTCCTTCGTCACGGCGGCCGTCTTGTGCACCGTGTCGGTGGTCATGACGGCGCGCGCCGCGTCCTCGCCGCCGTCCTCGGACAGCCGGGCGGCGGCGTCCTCGACGCCGGCCAGCAGCCGGTCCATGGGAAGCGGCACCCCGATGAGCCCGGTGGAGCAGACCGCCACCTGGGAGACGTCCAGGCCGAGCCGCCCGGCGGTCCGCTCGGCGGTGGCGCGGGTGTCCGCGAGGCCCCGCGGTCCGGTGCAGGCGTTGGCACCGCCGGAGTTGAGGACCACCGCGCGGACCGAGCCGTCCGCGAGGACCCGCCGGGACCACTGGACGGGGGCGGCCTGCACGCGGTTGGCGGTGAAGACGCCCGCGGCGGCACTGCCCGGCCCCTCGTTCACGACGAGTGCCAGGTCCCGGCTGCCGTTCTGCTTGATTCCCGCGGCGATGCCCGCCGCCCTGAAGCCTCGTGCTGCGGTGACGCTCACGGTGCGACTCCGATCGTGGAAAGCCCCAGTGACTCGGGCAGGCCGAGGGCGATGTTCATGCTCTGGACGGCGCCGCCCGCCGTGCCCTTGGTGAGGTTGTCGATGGCGCTGATCGCGACGATCCGGCCGGCCCCCGGGTCGAGGGCCACCTGGACCTGCCCGGCGTTCGACCCGTACACGGCTCCGGTGGCGGGCCACTGCCCCTCGGGCAGCAGCCGCACGAACGGCTCGTCGCCGTAGGCCTTCTCGTACGCGGCCCGTACGTCCGCCGCGCCGACCCCGGGCCGGGCCGCGGCCGAGCAGGTGGCGAGGATGCCGCGGGACATGGGAGCCAGGGTGGGGGTGAAGGAGACGGCGACCGGGTGGCCCGCCGCGGCGCCGAGGTGCTGTTTCATCTCGGGCGTGTGCCGGTGGCCGCCGCCCACGCCGTAGGGGCGCATGGAGCCCATGACCTCGCTGCCGAGCAGGTCCGCCCGGGCCGCTTTGCCGGCGCCGGACGTGCCGGACGCCGCGACGACCACCGCCTCGGGTTCGGCCAGCCCGGCCGCGTACGCGGGGAAGAGGGCCAGCAGGGCCGCGGTCGGGTAGCAGCCCGGCACCGCGATGCGCCGGGAGCCCGCCAAGGCGGCGCGGGCGCCGGGCAGTTCGGGCAGGCCGTAGGGCCAGGTGCCCGCGTGCGGCGAGCCGTAGAACGCCTCCCAGTCGGCCGCGTCGGCGAGGCGGAAGTCCGCGCCGCAGTCGACGACCAGGGTCTCCTCGCCCAGGTGCTCCGCCACCGCGGCGGACTGCCCGTGCGGCAGGGCGAGGAAGACGACGTCGTGCCCCGCGAGGGCGTCGGTGGTGGTGGGCAGCACCTCCCGCCCGGCCAGCGGGGCCAGGTGCGGTTGCAGCGCGCCCAGCCGCTGTCCCGCGCTGGAGTGCCCGGTCAGGGCACCGATCTCTACTTCGGGGTGGGCCAGGAGCAGACGCAGGAGTTCGCCCCCCGCGTAGCCGCTCGCTCCCGCCACGGCTGCTCGCACTGTCATGAATTCTCCCCCTCGACGGACACGTGCCCGGTCCTCGCGGCCCGCCGCCTCAGCGTGAGCGGGCGGGTGCCTCGCAGAACTCGGCGTCCAGAATGGGCAGGATGGTCTCCGCTGCCCAGGTCCCGTTGTAGTTGAACGCGAGCCGGTGGCGACCGTCCTCGGTCATGGCGACCAGGGAGATCGACCCCATCGTTCCCCCGTCGTGGTACCAGAGGGTGGTGCCGCAGCCCAGCGTGAGCCGTTCGATGCCGAGCCCGTAGGACGAGCCGGGGGCGTCGGGGTTGGCCACGGTCGACTTCATCTTCGCCAGCTGCCGCGGCGGCAGCAGCTTGCCCTTCAGCAGCGCCGCGTAGAACCGGTTCAGGTCCCTCGTACTGGAGATGATGTCGCTGTCGCCCCAGAACTGTGACCCGTTGACCTCGGTGACGTCGTAGATCCGGTCCGGCTGTGCGGGGAAGAGCCTGGCGTGCTCGCGGCCGCTCGGCCGGGGCAGGCCGAAGTCCGTGCCGGGGTGGGACGTCGCCTTCAGCTTCAGGGGCGCGACGATGCGCTCGCGCACCTCTTCCTCGTACGACCTGCCGCCCACCTTCTCGACGATCAGCGCGGCCAGGATGTCGTTGGTGTGGGAGAACGAGTGCCTGGCGCCCGGCTCGAACTGCGGCGCGTGGGAGAACGCCACCCGCAGGCGGGCCCCGGGCGGCAGCGTGTCGTACCGGTGCTGGAGGAAACCGTCGCCCAGCACGTACGTATCGAGGTACTGCGGGTCGTCGAAGTAGTTGGTCAGACCGCTGGTGTGGTTGAGGAGCTGCCGCACGGTGATGCGGCTGCCGTCGTTGCCGTTGCCCGTCACCAGGCCGGGCAGGTGACGCTCCACGGTGTCGTCGAGGCTGAGCTTCTTCTCCGCCTCCATCTGGAGCAGGACGACCGCCACGAACGTGTTGGTGATGCTGCCGACACGGAACCGGTCGTTCTCGCCGCGCGGGGTGCCCGTCGTCAGGTCTCCCACGCCCGACGCCGACTTCCAGACCCCGTCCGCGTCCCGCGCTTCGGCGGTGACGCCGGGGACGCCGGCGGCGACGGCCGCGTCCATCGCACGTTGCGTCGCCTGGTGGCCGGCCGCCGCGGCGGGAGCGTCCCCGGCCGCTTGGGCGGGATGCGTGAGGACGGTGGCCGTGAGGGCCGCCGCCGCCAGCGCGACCACGCCCGCGCCCGGTCTCTTCCGTGTCGTCGTCGTCCGCATCGTCATTTCCCCGTTTCAGAAGACTCGTCGTAGGTGGCGGATGCCGTACTCGTGCTTACTCGTGTGCCGTGCGTCGGGGAGGCACGGGAAGTTCAGGAGGAATGCGCCGCGGTCACCGCGTCGAGCGCCGTGGTCGCGTCCCGTTCGATCCGCCGCAGCAGCGGCCGGGGATCGTCCTGGAAGTAGAAGTGACCGCCGTCGAAGACCCGCAGGCCCAGGAAGTGCTCGCTGTGCTCCTCCCAGCCCGCCATCCGCGGCGGTGAGGCGTGGCGGTCCTCGGCGCCCGCGTAGGCGGACAGCGCCACGGGCAGCGGACCGGTGCCGGGAGCGGGGCGCCAGGTCTCCACCAGACGCAGGTCGTTGCGGATGACCGGCTCGAACAGGGTCCACAGCCCCGGGTCGTCGAAGACGCTGTCGGGTGTGCCGCCGAGCCCCTTCAGGCGTTCCCGCAGCTCGGCCTCGGGCAGCGCGTGGTAGCGCCGCCCCGGAACCACCAGCTGCGGCGCGGTGCGGGCCGAGACACCGACCCACACCGGCCGGGGCAGGCCCCGGTCGAGCGCCCGCCGGGTGATCTCGTACGCCAGGAGGGCACCCATGCTGTGCCCGAACAGGGCGTAGGGACCCGTCAGTTCCGGCTCGACGTGGTCCAGCAGGAAGTCGGCGAGGCGGCCGGCTTCCGCGATCCGGGGCTGATCGAGGAGGAAGCCGTGCCCCGGGGCGTCGAGCAGCCGCACGTCCCACGTGTCCGGCAGCCCGGCAGGCCAGTGGCGGTACAGCACGTGCGAGCCTCCCGCGTGGTGCAGGACGAACAGGCGCAAGGCAGGTGGTGTGCTGTCCATCGCTCCCCCTCGGATCGGGCTGCGCACGTTCGCACCATAGAACGGCCGTGGCCGAAACGGAGCGGGCACCAGGGGGACTCCGCCGCCGGTGTGGGAACCCTCTAGCGAACCTCGGGCGGCGCGCCCGCGACGTGGGGTCAATACTCCCCGTACCTGGGCGACTACGCATCGGATGCCCGTCGGACGCCCGTCCCAGCCCCCGTCCGGGCGCCCGCCCCGCCCCGGTCCGGAGGCCGCCGGCCGCCGCCCGGCGTCTCGAGCGGAACTCGACCGGATCTGAGCGGTGCCCTGGCTACAGTGGTCGGCGAGTCGGCTACCGGCCACGTCGGGCAGCCAAGCCCGTACGACGACCGCGCCCGGTCCCAGGAACACGGGCGGCCGATCTCCCGTGTGTACGTCGAGGGCCGGCGGCCCCGGCCGAGGCCGGGCCGGTGGGCCCGGCGTTCTCCCATCCCGAGTCACCCCGTGACGGTTAAGGACGGTGCCAGTTGAGCACGAACCCCTTCGATGACGAGGACGGCCGCTTCCACGTCGTGGTCAACGACGAGGAGCAGCACTCCCTGTGGCCGGCGTTCGCCGAGGTTCCCGCGGGCTGGCGGGTGGTCTTCGGCGAGGCGGCCAGGGCCGAGTGCCTGGAGTACGTCGAGCAGAACTGGACGGACCTGCGCCCCAAGAGCCTGCGGGAGGCCATGGCGGCGGGCTGAACCGCCCGCCCGGACTCCCGTCGAGCCGACGCGGCGGAACCCGCCCGCGCCGTCCCGGTCCCTCTGCTGACCGCCGCCGGGTCCGCGACCCCGACCGGGACGGCGCCGTCCGGACGTACGAACCGAAAGAACCTGGTGGAAGGCGCCGCGGCCCGCGACGCCCGCGACCGGCTTCGCGGGCCCGCACACCCATGTCCCGCCGGCGCTCACGCAGTACATGCCGCCCGGGTGCCCGGCCGAGTGACCAGCCGACGCCCTGGAAAACGCTTCGAGTTGGGAGATGAAGGTTGTGACGGGGGCTGTGAGAACGGCGAGCAGGTACAAGGCGAGGCCGGTGGACACCAGCAGTGAGCCGGCGCAGCGCGACGTGGTCCTGTCCTTCGTGGGGACGCAGGCCACGGTGCAGAAGTCGGGGATGCTCTTCCCGCAGAACCTGCCGGAGCGGTCCTGGGAGCAGATCGGGACCAACCTGCGCGAGCTCGTGAACTCCTCGGCGTGGTGGCTCGCCGACTGGCTGCTCTTCGGGGAGGCCACCTACGGCTGGCGGCGGTACAAGGAGGCCATCGAGCGCACCGGGCTCGACTACCAGACCCTGCGCAACTACGCGTGGGTGGCCCGGCGGTTCGAGCACGACCGCAGGCGGGACGGCCTCAGCTTCGCCCACCACGCGGAGGTGGCCCGTCTGTCGCCGCCGGAGCAGGACTACTGGCTGCGCAAGGCCGAACAGCAGAAGTGGTCGCGCAACGAACTCCGCAGGGCACTGCGCGCCAGCCTGGCCGCGCAGAGCGACACCACCGAGATCTCCGCGAACGGCGACGACGACCAGCAGGCGGCGCCCCGGTCCGCGGAGCCGCCGGCCGCCGAGAAGCGCCGGCCGCAGGTCACCACCCTCACCATCGAGCTCTCCGCCGACCAGCTCGAGCACTACTCGAAGGCGGCCGCCGCGCATGGTCTGCCCGTCGGCGAATGGGTGACTCAGGTGCTCGCGACCGCCGACCGCCACACCGCCGGCCCTCGCACCGCCGACCGCCGCACGGCCGGGAGCGGCACCGCCTAAGGCCCGTCGCGCCGGGCCACCACCCGTTCCCGTGACGCGCCGACGACTCGTCCGACCGGACTTCTCTCACATCGGAGCCAGTTGATGATCCTTCAGGGAAAGCGGGTCGCCCTGCCCCCGGCGCCCGTCGTGCACCAGCAGTTCGAGGCCAACGCGGCGGCCACCCCCGACGCCGTGGCCGTCGTCCACGCCGGCCGTCAGATGACATACGCCGAGCTGGACGCGCGGGCGAACCGGTTCGCGCACTTCCTCGCCGCGCGCGGGCACGGCCGGGGAGCGAAGGTCGGCGTCTGTCTCGACTACTCGGCCGACATGCTCGTCGCCATCCTCGGCACGCTGAAGGCGGGCGCGGCGTACGTGCCGTTCGACCCGGCCTATCCGGCGGCCCGGCTCCAGCTCCTGCTGGGCCAGGTCCCCTCCCTCGCCCTGATCGTCGCCTCCCCCCAGACGCGGGGGATGGTCGACTCGGCGGGCGTCGAGGTCGTCGACCTGGAGCAGCTCACCGACCACCTCGCGCAGCTCCCGGCGACCGCCCCCGACGTCCACGTCACCGGCGACGACGTGTGTTACGCGGTCTTCACGTCCGGTTCGACCGGAACGCCGAAGCTGACCGCGGTGCGGCACGAGGGCTGGTTCAACCTGATGAACTGGCTGAAGCTCGAGTACGGCCTGCACAGCGGGTCGCACAACCTGGTCGTCAGCGCCTTCGGCTTCGACCTGTCCCAACGGGCGCTGATGACACCGCTGTTCTGCGGAGCCACCCAGTACCTGATGGCGAGCCGGAACTTCGACGCGATGATGGCCTACCGCATCCTCACCCAGCACGACATACGTGTCGTGCACTGCGCCTCCAGCACCCTGTACCTGCTCGTGGACTGGGAGACCGCGCGCGGCGGCGACGCGCTCACCCGGCTCGACTACGTGCTCTTCGGCGGCGAGCCGCTGAAGACCGAACGGCTCGCCAACTGGGCGCGGCGCGAGGGCAACGCCTGCACCCTCCTGCACCAGTACGGCGTCGCCGAGTGCACGGACGTCGCCACCTCCTACGACCTCGCCGGATACTGGCGCGGCGGACACGACATCACCCCGGTCGGCAGGCCGGCCTACAACACCGACATCCACCTTCTCGACGAGGAGCTGCGCGGCGTCGGCGCGGGGGAGTACGGCGAGGTCTGCATCTCCGGGGCGAGCGTCGGCGCGGGCTATCTGGGCGGAGCGGGCCCCGAGAACGCGAAGTTCGCGACGATCGAGGTCGACGGCGCGCCGCTCAGGGTGTACCGCACGGGCGACCGCGGCCGCATCGACGAGGCCGGCAACCTCGTCGTCGCCGGCCGGATGGACGCGCAGGTGAAGGTGCGGGGCATGCGCATCGACCCCACCGACATCGAGCGCGCGCTCGGCCGGCTGGCCGGGATCCGGGAGGCCGCCGTGGTCGTCGCGCCGGGCGACGCCGGCGAGGCCGAACTGACCGCGTTCATCGTCCCGACCCGGGACGAGCTCACCGAGGACGACGTGCGCATCCGTCTCCTGCAGACCCTGCCGCGCAACATGGTCCCGGCCAGGTTCGTGAACGTCCTGCGGCTCCCGCTGAGCCCGCACGGGAAGGTCGACCGCGCGGCGCTGGTCGACTCGCTCCAGAAGCAGTACGCGATGAGCGGCGCGGCGCGATAGCCGACGCGGCAGCCGACAACAAACCTGTCGGCGAACCAGAGAGGACAACGATGATTGCCGACAGCGTGCGTGCCATTTGGTGCCGGGAGCTGAAAGTCGACGACATAGCGGCCGACGACGATTTCTTCACCCTGGGCGGCCAGTCCGTGATCATGTTCCGAATTCAGGATGCTTTCATGGAGGAACTGGGCGTCGAGGTCCCGATGGACCAGATGTTCCTCCACCCGACGGTGGCGTCGATCTCCGCCTACATCGAATCCCTGGACCCGATGGCCCCGTAGTGTCGGGGGGGGGGGGGGGGGGGGGGGGGGGGGGGGGGGGGGGGGGGGGGGGGGGGGGGAGGGGGGGGGGGGGGGGGGGGGGGGGGGGGGGGGGGGGGTGGTGGGGGGGGGGGGGGGGGTATCCTGCTTCTGCTCT